>CAZIIB010000133.1:0-8190 GCA_964539125.1 uncultured Thermoanaerobaculia bacterium
GAAGCCCCGGCGCGGAGGCGAAAGGTTACCCTTCCCGCCGGCCCTGGTCAAGCAACTGCGGCGGGGCCGAAACGGCCGGCCCTCACGGCTGCTCGGGCGGCGACCAGCGCGGCACCCGACCCGGGGTCCACGGGCCGCCCAGATCCTCGAGCTGGCTCTCCAGGCCCGCCAGATCGGTCTCGATCAGGGTCCGGAGCTTGGCGAGCACCTCGGAGAACTCCTGGCCCGCGATCTGGAAGTCGCGGCGGTGGGTCGCGGTGGGCGCCGAGGTCGAGCCCCAGCTCCCGTAGACCACCCGCTGCACCCGATCGACGATCGAGGGCGGAGTCGGCTCGTTGTGCTCGGCGATCACCGGGTCCCCCTCGAGCTCGATCTCGAGGTCTTTGAGCCGATTCTCGAGATCTTGGGCCTTGGACAGCAGCGAAGCGTCGGCGGCCGGCGTGTCGAGCAGCGCCTTCTTCACCGCGTCGAGGCGGGTCTGCGCCTCGCCGGCTGCCTTGACCGCACCGAGGACTGCACGCTGGAGGTCGGCGGTCTGTCGCTGGAAGGCCTCGAGGGCCGGCCGGTCGGTCGCGGGCAGAGTCTCCAGCGCGAGCGGCCGGGTCGTGAAGCTCCGCGCCTCGCCCACCGGGGTGATCTCGCCGTCCACCATCTCGGCCATCTGCACGGTGAAGTTGCCCGGTGCGGTCATGGGCCCGTTGGGCGGCTCGGCGAAGGGGTTGTCGGGCTCGCCACCGCCGTGGAGCCTCACCGGCGTCGCGGGCGGGAAGTGGAGGTCCCACGCCACCCGGTGCATGCCCGCCTCGGCCGGCGCCGTGATGCGCCGCACCACCTGGCCGTCCTCGTCGCGGACGGTGAACAGGATCATCGGCGGCGCCTCGCGCTCCTCCTTGCGAAGCTCCTCCCAGGTCGGGATCTTCACCGGCTTGCCCTCCTTGACCAGCTCCGACTCGGACTTCTCCCGCTCGGCCTCCCGGCTCTCGAGGGCCTTCTTGAGGTAGTAGGTGAAGACCGCGCCGTAGGGCGGGTTGTCGGCGGTGAAGTAAGTGGCCCCCTGGAACCCGTGGCTGCGGAGCCCGATCGTCGAGTAGTCCGGGTTGTAGACCCGCGGGTCGGCGACCGGGAAGAGGATCGCGTCCTGCTCCAGGGTCTTCTGGGTCAGGCCCCGCAGGGGCGTCAGGTCGTCGAGCACGTAGAAGCCCCGGCCGAAGGTGGCCAGGACCAGGTCGTTCTCGTCCTTCTGGATCGCCAGGTCGCGCACCGCGATCGTCGGCATGCCGCCGGTGAGCTGGATCCAGTGGCCGCCTCCGTCGAGGGTGAAGAAGGCGCCGAACTCGGTGCCGGCGAAGAGCAGATCGGGCTGGACCGGGTCCTGGACGACCGCGTAGACCGTGCCCTTCTCCGGCAGGTCGCCGGCGATCGACGTCCAGGTGCGGCCGCGGTCGGTGCTCTTCAGGAGATACGGCTTGAAGTCGCCCATCTTGTGGTTGTCAAACGCTGCGAAAACCGTGTCGGCGGCGTGGCTCGAGGCCTCGAGCTTCGCCACGTAGGCGTGCTCCGGGACCCCGGGGAAGCTCTTCTCCTCGCGCCAGCTCCCGCCGCCGTCCTCGGAGACCTGCACCAGGCCGTCGTCGGTGCCGACGTAGAGCAGGCCCTCGACCTGGGGCGACTCGGAGAGGGCGACGATGTTGCCGTAGTAGGAGGTCGAGGCGTTCTTGGCCACGGCGCCGATGGGCCAGACGCGCCCCATGATCTCGAGCTGGTTGCGATCGATCTGGCGGGTGAGGTCCGGGCTCACCGGCTTCCAGGTGTCGCCCCGGTCGTCGCTCCGGAACAGGCGGTTGGCCCCGAAGTAGAGACGGGTCGCCGAATGGGGGCTGATGATCAGCGGCGAGTCCCAGTTCCAGCGCAGAGCGGGCTCGCCCGCTCCGGGCTGGGGCTGGATGTCGACCAGCTCTCCGCTCGCCCGGTCGAAGCGGGCCAGGCCGCCGTACTGCGACTCGGAGTAGACGATGTTCGGGTTGTCGGGATCGACCCGGGGCTGGAAGCCGTCCCCGCCGACGGTGACGAACCAGTCGTCGTTGGTGATGCCGCTGGCGCTCGTGGTCTGGGCCGGGCCGCCGAGGCTGAAGTTGTCCTGGGTGCCGCCGTAGACGTGGTAGAAGGGCTTGGCGTTGTCCAGGGCGAGCTTGTAGAACTGGGTCACCGGCAGGTTGGGCACGAAGCGCCACGAGGCGGCCTGGTCGAAACTCTCGTAGAGACCGCCGTCACAGCCCGCGACCAGGTGCGAGGTGTCGTGGGGATCGATCCAGAGGACGTGGTTGTCCACGTGCTTCTGGTGCTCGCCGGCCGGCCCGAAGGTCTTGCCGCCGTCGGTCGTCACCTGCATGAAGGTGTCCATGGAGTAGACGCGGTCCACGTCCTTCGGATCGGCGAACACCTCCTGGTAGTACTGGGGGCTGCCCGAGACGTAGTCGGAGCGCCGCTCCCAGCTCTCCCCCCGGTCGCTCGACCGGTAGAAGCCGCCCTTGTCGCCGGCCGCCTCGATCACCGCGTAGACCACGTCGGGGTCGGCGGGCGAGACGGCGAGGCCGATCCGGCCCAGGTCCCCTTGGGGCAGGCCCTTCTCGAGCTTGCGCCAGGTCGCCCCGGCGTCCTCGGACTTGTAGAGGGCCGACTCCGGGCCACCGTCGATCAGGGTCCAGACGTGGCGCCGGCGCTGGTAGGACGCCGCGTAGAGGACGTCCGGGTCGCGCGGGTCGAACGCCACGTCGGTGACCCCGGTGTCCTTGCTGATCTCGAGCACGTCTTTCCAGGTCTTGCCGCCGTCGGTCGTCTTGTACAGGCCGCGGTCACCGCCGGCGTTCCAGAGGGGGCCTTGGGAGGCCACGTAGACGGTTTCGGAGTCGCGCGGATCGACGAGGATCTTGGCGATGTGCTGGGAGTCTTTGAGACCCATGTTCGTCCAGCTCTGGCCGCCGTCGGTCGACTTGTAGACGCCGTCGCCGTAGGAGACGCTGCGCTGGCTGTTGTTCTCGCCCGTTCCCACCCACACGGCGTTCGGGTTGTTCGGGTCGACGGTCACGCAGCCGATCGAGTACGACGCCTGGCCGTCGAACACCGGGGTCCAGGTGATGCCCGAGTTGCCGCTCTTCCAGACGCCGCCGGACGCCGAGGCGACCCACCAGGTGTCGGGCGCGTCGGGGGAGATCGCGATGTCCGCGATCCGGCCCGAGGTCACCGCCGGTCCGATGGAGCGCAGGGTCAGTCCGGAGAAGGTGGCGGGCGCCATCAGCTCGGGTTGTTTCGCGGCCTTCTCGTCCGCCCCTTTCGCGGCCTTGTCGCGCGCCGCGGACACGCTGAGCGGTGCCAGGAGCAGGAGAAGCACGAGGGTGCAGAGCGATCGAGTCACCAGATCCTCCTTTGTTCTGTCGTTCGGTGATGGACGGCGGGCCGGCGGGCCGCCGTCGCTCAAGGATGCCACAAACCGCTCCGAGAGAGCCTACCCCGGCGTGCGGGCCGTGTGCGGAGCGCTAGAATGAACGAGACTCAGGGCACTCCCACGACCGGATCAAGTGATCTGATTCAGGCAGACCAGTCGCCACGAGACGATCTCCCCAGGAGGCAGCGCACCATGGCCGTGACAACCCTTGCCGAGCTCTTCCTTCACGTCGCCGGGCACCGCAAGCCCGACGCCCTCCTCCACAAGGTCGGAGCCACCTTCCAGCCGGTCTCGACCGCCGAGCTGGTCGATCGGGTCCGGCGCCTCGCGCGGGGTCTGGAAAAGCGCGGCGTCGACCGGGGCGACCGGGTGGCCCTGATGGCCGAGAACGGCCCCCACTGGCCGACCATCGACTTCGCCACCCTGTGCCGGGGCGCGGTGACCGTGACCATCTACCCCACCCTGCTGCCGGAGCAGGCGGCCTACATCGCCCGCGACAGCGGCTCGAAGGTCGTCTTCGTCCAGACCGCCGAGCAGCTCCGGGGCCTGGTGGACGTCGCCGGGGAGATGCCGGAGGCGGAGCTCTTCGTACTGATCGAAGGCGACGCCCGGGAGGCGCTCGGACACGCCGCCGACAACGTGGTGACCCTGGCTCAGCTCGACCGGGATGGGGGCGACCTCGACCCCGAGGCCTTCGGCGACCGGATCCACGAGATCGAGCCGGACGACCTGGCCACCCTGGTCTACACCAGCGGCACAACCGGCGAGCCCAAGGGCGTGATGCTCACCCACCACAACATCGTCTCGAACGTCGAAGGGGCCCTGGAGGTCTTCCCCATCAAGCCCGAGCACCGGGCGCTCTGCTTCCTGCCGCTCGCCCACGCCTATGAGCGGATGGTCGACTACCTCTACTTCTACCTCGGCTGCACCATCGCCTACGCCGAGTCGGTGCAAAGCCTGGCGGAGGACCTGGCGCTGGTCCAGCCGAACGTCTTCGTGTCCGTGCCCCGGGTCTACGAGAAGGTGCTGGCCAAGATCCAGGAGAACGTCGCCCGGGGGTCGGGGACGAAGCAGAAGATCTTCGCCTGGGCCGAGGCCGTGGCCCGCGAGGCCCTGCCCCATCGGCTGCGCCACCAGAGCCCGCCGGGCTTCGCCGGCCTCAAGCTCGCCCTCGCCGACAAGCTGGTCTTCGGCAAGATCAAGGAGCGCCTGGGGGGACGCTTCGTCTTCGCCCTCTCGGGTGGGGCGCCGCTCGCCCCCGAGATCGCGGAGTTCTTCTGGGGGGCGGGGATCGAGATCTACGAGGGCTACGGCCTGACCGAGACCTCGCCGGTGATCTCGGTCAACACGCCGGACGCGGTAAAGCTCGGCAGCGTCGGACGCACCCTCCCGGAGGTCGACGTACACATCGCCGAGGACGGCGAGATCCTCTCGCGCGGCCCGAACACCATGAGGGGCTACTGGCGCAAGCCCGAGGCCACGGCCGAGGCGATCGACTCCGAGGGCTGGTTCCACACCGGGGACATCGGCGAGGTGGACGCGGACGGCTTCCTGAAGATCACCGACCGCAAGAAGGAGATCATCGTCAACGCCTACGGCAAGAACATCGCCCCGGCGCCCATCGAGAACGTCCTCAAGACGAGCCGCTTCATCAACCAGGTGGTGGTCATCGGCGACCGGCGCAAGTTCCTCTCCGCCCTCATCGTGCCCGATTTCGACGCCCTCGCCGTCTGGGCCGAAGACCGCGGCGTCGACGCCTCGGACCCCGCCGCGCTGATCGAGAACCCGAAGGTCCGCGAGCTGATCGGGGGGGAGGTCGACGCCGTCAACCACCGCCTCGCCCACTATGAGCAGATCGTCGCCTGGGACCTCCTCGGCGAGGAGTTCTCCATCGAGAGCGGCGAGCTGACGCCTACCCAGAAGGTCAAGCGGCGCATCGTCGACAAGCGCTACGCCGATCAGATCGACGAGATGTACCGCGCGGCCAAGCTGTAGGCAACCGGGGAGCGGAGAGGGGCGCGTGGAGCGAGCATTCCGCCTGGACGTCGGGACCGACCCCCTGGCCGCGGAGGCCGGCGCGCGCTACGCGCCGAGCGACGCCGTGCGCGCGGCGGCAGAGAGCGGCGGCTTCTACGCCCACGAATGGCCTGCGGGTGACGAGCCATCGAGTGGCCTACGGTTTGCAGAAACTACACCGGGCAGCAACGGGAGCGGTGGAACGGGAGGCTCGACCGGAGGCGGAGCGACCTCGGGAGCCGACACCAATGACCACAGAAGGGGGCAACAGGTACATGAAGAGAAACGTCGCGACCATCCTCACCCTGGCCCTGCTGGCGGCGATGCCACTCGCCGCGGCCGCCGGGGCGCAGTCCGACGCGGGCGCCCAACCCGCCCAGAATCCATCCCAGGAAGGGGCCCGAGATCCGGGTCCGTCCCAGCCCACGGCCCAGTTCGGCGAACAGATGGTGGTCTCGGAGGTCCTGATGGACGTGCTGGTGACCGACCAGCGGGGCAACGTGATCATCGGCCTGGGGCCTGACGACTTCGTCGTCCAGGAGAACGGCGAGACCGTGCCGGTGAACAGCGTGAGCTTCTACAGCAACCGGCGGCTGGCGAGCCCGGCGCCCGAGTCTCTCGCCGGCAAGCTCCACATCGACACTCTTCCCGAGGATCGCTACTTCATCCTGTTCTTCGACGACCCTCGCCAGCTCAACGCCGACACCTCGATCGACCTGGTCCGGCGCCAGATGGACGCCGCGCGCTGGGCCGAGCAGTGGGTGCGCCAGGAGCTGCTGCCCCACGACTGGGTGGCGGTGGCGAGCTACGACGCGAAGCTCAAGGTGATGACCGACTTCACCCACGACAAGAACGCGATCGTCGCCGCCATCAAGGAGGCGATCAAGGGCGAGGATCCGGGCACCAACTGGCCGTCCCGCGTGCGCGACGACGGGGGGCCCTCCCTGATCCAGGGCCTGCCCCGGGGCAACGACCTGCGCAAGGAGACGCCCCGGATCTACCCGGCGATCCAGCTCGTGGCCCAGAGCGTGGGCTCGATCCGGGCGCGCAAGAACCTGATCCTGTTCACCACCGGCTTCGGCCAGGTCAACGCCTGGGGCCAGTACCTCGAGGACCCGCGGTACTACCCCCCGATGATGCAGACGCTCAACGACAACAACGTGGCGGTCTACACCATCGACCTCTTGCCGAACACCGCCGAGCACACCATGTCCGACGCCATGAACCAGCTCGCCGACGAGACCGGCGGCCGGTACTTCTTCAACTTCACCAACTTCCTGACCCCGCTCACCCAGCTCGCCGACGAGAACAACGGGTACTACCTGCTGGCCTACACCAGCCAGCATCCGGAGGGGACGGAGGGCTACCAGAAGGTCACGGTGCGGACCAAGAACCCGCAGTTCCAGGTCAAGGCCCGCGAGGGGTACCACTTCGGCGATCAGCCCCCGGAGCTCGCCGGCACCCAACCGGCCGAGTGAGTGACAGCGAGCCTCCCACACCGGCGCGAGGAGAGGAGGCCTTCCTCCCCTCCGCGCGGGGGGAGAGGGATCGAGGGTGAGAGGGGCGACCCTGTTCTCGTTGCAGTGCGGCCGGTGCGCGGGCCCGTATCCGGCGACGGGCCTGCCCCCGGTCTGCCCCCGGTGCGGTGGGTTCTGGACCTATCGAACGGGGCCGGACGGCCTCGCCTGGCAGCCGCCTTCCGGTCCGCCCGGCTCCGCCGGCCTCGCCGCCTGGAGCACAGCCTTCGGGCTCGAGGCGAGTGAGCTGCCCGGGGAGCGCCCGGCGGGCCTCCCCCCCGAGCCGCTCGAGGGCGTTCTGGTGGCGCAGGAAGGTTCGGCTCCCGGCGGCTCGTTCAAGGAGCGCGGGGCCGAGGTGCTGGCGGCGGCCTGTGTGCGGCGCGGTCTGCGCGAGATCTTCCTCGACTCTTCGGGCAATGCGGGCCTCGCGGTGGCCCGGGCCGCCGGCCGGCGCGGCCTCGCCTGCCGCGTTCTCGTGCCCGCGACCACGCCGGCCGACAAGCTCGCCCGCATCGAAGCCGCGGGCGCCCGCCTGCAGGTCATCCCGGGCGACCGCCGCGCCGCCTCCGAAGCGGCCCGAGCGCTCGCGCCCACCCTGCCCTACGCCAGCCACGTCGTCCAACCGTTCTTCCGGGCCGGCGTCGCCACCCTGGCCTGGGACCTGGCGGAGGCGCTCGACGGCCGGACGATCGAGAGGGTCCTGCTACCGGCGGGCAACGGCTCCCTGCTCCTCGGCCTCGCCCTCGGCTTCGAGCGCCTGCGCGCCGCCGGTCGCCTCTCCCGCTCGCCCTCCTTCCACGCCGTGCAGCTTTCCGGCTACGCCAGCCTGGCGGCCGGCGGGCCGGGCCCGCGGGCCCCCGGGCCGCCCCGGGCCGCGGGCATCGCGATCGAGGATCCGCCGCGGCGCGACGAGATGGCGGCCGCCGTCGAGTCCAGCGGAGGGGACGTGACCGTGGTGACCGAGGAGGAGATCGCCGCGGCGCGCGCCGAGCTCACCGCGGCCGGCCGCCCCACCGACCCCACGGGAAGCGCCGCCTGGGCCGGCCTCGCCAAGCGCCCGGAGCTCCGGCGGGAAGGAACGGTCGTGATCCTGACGTCGCGGGGCGAAGCCTGAAGGGCAAGACCTCCGGGTGGTGGCGTCCCCTTCCCCCCTCGGGGGTGGGAAGGGGATCGAGGGGTTGCGGGGGGGACCCGGGGCGGGCGGCGGCGTCCCCT
>CAZIIB010000134.1:0-8189 GCA_964539125.1 uncultured Thermoanaerobaculia bacterium
GGGACCTTGGCCACCGGCCAGGGAGGGGATACCGTCGTCACCTCCACATTCGTCGTCATGGCGCTGGTCGGGCGTCTCGAGCAGCTCGCCGAGCGAGCCGTGCAGGCGAAGGCGGCGCCACCGACCCCCATGGGAGAGGCGTTCGAGCTGCTCGAGGTGGCGGGAAGCCTCCCCTACAAGCGAGTGGTCGAGGAGTATCTGTCCTGGTATCGCTCCCAGGCGGGGGACTTTGCGCAGCAGGCCTCTTTCGAGCTGGAGCCGGAGCACCTCACCCCCTATCTGTGGGAGGCGCTTCGTCTCGGCGAAAGGATCGCGGACGAAACGACCGGAAGCCGGGCGATCTACCTGAGGCACCTCCTCGGGGGCCTCCTCGTCTTCAGGCCGGCCCCGGGACAGCCCGAGAGCGGCATCGCGTCCCTCCTGTCGGGCCTGGAGTTGGAGCCGAGCCGGCTCCGTCGTGAGCTCCTGGCCTACGTCGAGTCCGCCGCTCCCGACGACGACCTCGACGCTTGGCGGCACCGCCTCGCTGAGCTCTCCGCAGGCGTTCGCGCCGGCCTCCCTCTACCCCAGTTCGACGCCGAAGGGTTCGAGGGGCCGGACCTCCTCGGCATCGAGAAGGACGTCAACGCGTTCGCCCGGCTGCTGGCCGCGAAGAGCCTCGAGCCACCCCTAGCCATCGGGCTCTTCGGCGACTGGGGGACGGGAAAGTCGTTCTTCATGCAGAAGCTCCACCGGCGGATCGAGTACCTGGCCGGCCTCGCGCGCGCCCGACGGCTCGACGGGAACGGAGGCGAGGAGCCGCCCTTCCACAGCCAGATCGTCCATGTCGAGTTCAACGCCTGGCACTACGTCGAGACCAACCTTTGGGCGAGCCTGGTCACCCACATCTTCGAGACTCTGAGCCGCCACTTCGTGAAGAACGAGGGCGACCAGAGGAAGTGGGAGCAGCTCCTCAAGAAGCTCGACGAGACCCACCAGCTCGAGAGCGACGCCACCCAGAACCTGGTGGACGCCGAGCGGGACCTCGAGCGGGCCCGAGAAGAGGCGGAGCAGCGAAAGCTGGCCCTGAAGGAGAGGATCGCAGCCGCTTGGGTGGCAGTGAGAGAGATGCTCTCGCCGAAGGACGAGGCGCGGCTCGAGTCCGCCTTCGGCGCCGCCGGCCTCGACGAGCTGCGCGACGAGCTCTTGGTGGTGCGTCGCCAGGCGACCGAGGTTCGCGCTCGCTGGCCCCTCTTCCGGACGGCTTTCACCCGCAGCCTGGCGAGCGCCCGTGCCCTCGGCACGGCGGGCGCGGTGCTCCTCGCCCTGGTCCTGGTGTTCCTTCTGGTCGCGGTCTGGGCGGAGCGTCTTGGAGGCTTGCCCTGGGTCCAGGCCTTCGCCGGCCGCCTGGGGGAGGCGGCCACGCTCGCCGGGTTCGCGGCAACCTGGCTCGCTTCGGCCCTGGGACGGGCCTCGAAGGCGATGGACGCCGTCGAGTCGGCTGGGCGGATCGTGCGCGAGGAGCTCGCGGCGACGCCTCAAGGAAAGGCCCTTCGGGAGGCCGAGACCCGGGTCGCCGTCGCCGTGGACGAGGTCGAGGATAGGCGCCGGCGACTGGCGGAGCTGCGCGCTGAGCTCGAGGAGCTGCGTCCCAGCCGGCGACTGGCACGGTTCCTGGCCGAGCGAGCCGAGAGCTCCGACTACAGGAAGCACCTGGGAATCGCGGCCATGGTGCGACGGGACTTCGAAAGGCTCCAGGAGCTGATGACCCGCAAGCTGGAGTTCGACGTTCAGCTCCCGGGGGAGTCACCGACGCCGGGTGAATCCGCCCCCGAAGATCTCGTCGACGCCCTCGACGCCGGACGCGTCCCGGCGGCGGTGCGCGATGCCCTCCGGGCCACCGATTACCCGCCCCTTCCGGACGACTCGGTACCTCCCCCCGCCGAGGCTCAGGGCGGGCAAGCGCGGAGTGGAATCGAGCTCGTGAGCCAAGGCGACCGCGAAGACGCGTCCCGGCGCTGGACGATCCACGACCTGGCGAACGACCGCGACGTGCATGTCGAGAAGCGAGAAGATCGCCTCCACTGCTCGATCGACTGGAAGCTCCCCACCATCGAGCGGATCATCCTCTACATCGACGACCTCGACCGCTGCCCGCCGGCCCGGGTGGTCGAGGTGCTGCAGGCGGTCCACCTGCTCCTCGCCTTCCCGCTGTTCGTGGTGGTGGTCGGGGTCGACGCCCGGTGGGTGGCCAGCGCCCTCGACCTCTCCTACCGGCGCCTGTGGCGGCGTTTTCCCAAGGGCGACGCGCCGCCGGGGCCGCAGGACTACCTGGAAAAGATCTTCCAGGTGCCGTTCTGGGTCGAGCCACTCCGGCGGGAGACCACCGAGCGGTTCCTGGAGGGCCTCCTGTTCAAGAGCGTCGCCCGGCCGGCAGAGGCGCAAGAGCTGGAGGGCTCAGGAGCGGCGCCCGTTCGAGACGGGACTCCGCCTGCGAGCGGCCCGCAGCCGGACCGGGGGCAAGCCGGACGCTCTGAGGAAGCCGACACCGGGGCGATCGAAGCTCGGGGCGAGGGTCCGGCGCGTGATTCGTCCACGCTCGGCGACGAGCGAACCGGCGGTGTGGATGAGGACGAGAACCTCCGGCTCCGGAGCCTCTCCCTGACCCCGCAGGAGCTCGAGTTCATGAAGCGTCTCTCACCGCTCGTCGGCCGGACGCCCCGTGCGGTCAAGCGGTTCGTCAACGTCTACCGGCTGATCCGGGCAGGCGTTCCGGACTCGAAGCTGGACGAATTCCTCGGAGACTCGGAGTCAACCCCTCGTGGCTACCGTCCCCTTCAGGCTCTCTTGGCGATCCAGGTAGGGGCGCCGGACATCGCTCCCCACCTGTCTCGCGCCATCGAGAGGCTCGATACCGATCCGGCCGTTGAACCTCTCTGGCCCAGCGTTCTGGACGAGCTTCCAGAATCTTGTTCGAGGACCTCCCCGGCCTACCTGCGTCTCGAGGAGCTTACGAAGGGGACTCTCGAGCTCCTCCCTCCCGAGAACTTGGCCCGATGGCTTCCCGAGGTCCAGCGCTACTCGTTCCGCGTTCGCCCGCGCTGAGGGAGATCCACTACGGTGCTTTCCGCGCCGGAGGCCACCGCGTCGAGGTCCAACCCGCGGATCGCGTCCAGCGCCAGGTCCCAGCGGCCCTCGGCGCAGAGGCCGCTCATCCCGGCCTCCTCGTAGGCCCGGGTCGCCGTCTCGAGGCAGGCCGTCCGGACCGCCTCGGCCAGTGCTCGGCGGGCCGCCTCCTCGCTCACGCCTCCGCCTCCTCCGGCGCGTCCCAGTTGTGGTAGGCGGGGTGGCCGGGCTTGACCGCGGCGAAGAGGCCGGTGCAGGTGGCGGTGACCTCGCCGTCGGCCAGGACGGCGGCCTCCACCGTCACCTTGCGCCCCTCCGAGGCCACGGCCCGGGCGGAGATCGTGAGCGGCCGGTCGGGCGGCGTGGGCCGCAGCAACCGGACGTGGAGCTCTGCGGTCACCGTGGCGGGCGGCCGGTCGAGACCGTCCCGGCGCATCAGGTGGTGGGCCGCGGTCCAGTTGCTGTGGCAGTCGAGGAGGGTGCTCACGATGCCGCCGTTGACCGCTCCCGGAAACGCCCGGTGGTGCGGCTCGGCCCGCCAGGTGGCGGTCACCTCGGCGTCGGGCTCGGGGGCGGCGGGGAAGCTCTGGATCCTCAAGCCCTTGTCGTTCGCGGGGCCGCAGCCGAAGCAGCGGCCCTGGGAGTAGAAGCGCGCCTGGAGGCTCTCGGGGGTGCTCATGGCGGGAGTGTACTGCGTCGCCCCGGCGAGGTCCGCGAGCTCATGGTGTCCTCCCGCCCGCGGCCAGCCGGTGGGCGCGGCGGGTGGTCTCGGGGAGGCGAAAGCGGGGGGCGAGACGCAGGGTGAGGGCGACGGCGGTCTCGAGGGAGACCCGGTGACCGATCGAGACGTAGACCGGCCGCACCCCGCGGCGGGTCCGGAGGACGGCGCCGATCACCTCGCCGCCGGCCGCCGGGTCGACCAGCGCCCGCCAGGCGCCCCGTTCGGGCGGCAGCTCCTCGTGCTCGCCCACCAGCCGGCTCTTGGCGACGCCGATCGTGGGGATGCCGGTGAGGACGCCCAGGTGGCAGGCGAGGCCGAAGCGCCGTGGGTGGGCGTAGCCGTGGGCGTCGCAGACCAGCAGATCGGGAGGGGTCTCCAGCGCCTCGAGGGCTCGGAGCACCGCCGGCAGCTCGCGGAAGGAGAGAAGGCCCGGCACGTAGGGGAAGGTGACCTCGGCTTCGGCTACCGATTCGGCCACCGGCTCGAGCCCGGGGAAGGAGAGCACCGCCACGGCCGCCCGGGCCCGCGCCGTCCGGCCCGGCCGGTCGTAGCCGACGTCGACTCCGGCGACGGTCCGGGTCTCGCCGAGGCGGTCCTCGGCCACCACGAGAGAGCGGAGCTCCTCCTGCACGGCCCGCGCTTGCCGCGGCGTCAAGGTGTCACTGGTCGGCTCGTTCATCGCCACGGTATCGTCTCCCCGATGATGACCCACGCCGCGCCATGAGCCCGAGCCTGTTCGAAGACGAGCCGCGGGAGCTGACCCTGGCGCCGGGGGCGATGCTCCTGGGCGGGTTCGCGAAGCCGTTCGAGGCGGCGCTGCTCGAGGGGCTCGACGCGGTCGTGGGTGAGGCGCCCTTCCGCCACATGGTGACGCCGGGCGGGCACCGGATGTCGGTGGCCATGACCAACTGCGGCGCCCTCGGCTGGGTGACCGACGGGCGCGGCTACCGTTACGCGCCGCGGGACCCGGATAGCGGCCGGCCCTGGCCGGCGATGCCCCCGGCGTTCGCCGAGCTCGCCGCCCGGGCCGCGGAGCGCGCCGGCTTCGCCGGCTACGCCCCGGACGCCTGCCTGATCAACCGCTACGCGCCAGGAGCCAAGCTCTCTCTCCACCAGGACAAGGACGAGCGGGATCTCGAGGCGCCCATCGTCTCGGTCTCCCTCGGCCTGCCGGCGGTGTTCCTGTTCGGCGGGCTCCGGCGGTCGGAGAGACCCCGCCGGATCCCACTAGTCCACGGCGACGTGGTGGTCTGGGGAGGGCCGGCGCGGCTTCGCTACCACGGCGTCCAGCCGCTCGAAGACGGGCGGCACCCGCTCCTCGGCGGGTGCCGCGTCAACCTGACGTTCAGGAAAGCGGGCTGAGCTCCCTGCGAGCGGAGGCGCGGTTGCCGCCGCCGGGGCGTCACGGCGCGGCTCCTGGCGGCAACTACTCTTCTAGACGGTTCGGTGGAGCCTCTCGGAACGCTCGGGGCGGCGGGCTCGTTACCAAGAGGTGAACGGCCTCCCGACCCGCCTGTCGGAGTCGGATGCCCCGATTTTCACCGCGAGGAGTCGACAGATGGCCGAAGACGAGAAGAACCCAGAGTCTCCTGAGGTCAAACGGCACGAGATGGGAAGGCCGGAGCGGCGCGAAGCGGTCCCGGCCGAGGCGGCTCTCGAGATGCCTGAGGAAGACCTCCGCGCACGTCAGGCAGCGATGGGGGAGCACCGGCGTTACGCCGGCCCGGTGTTCCACGAGCCCGAGATCCTTCCGGCGGCGATGGACCCGAACGCCGCGGAGGAAGACGTCGAGCCGACGGAGGTGGCTCCAGAGTCGGCCGAGGCCGCCGAGGAGCCAGAAGCGAGCGATGAGAGCGAGTACTGAGGGGAGGTGCGTCTTGGCGAAGCCTGACGATCGGCGAGCGGCCGATCGACCGTCACGGGAGGTATCGTGCCCATCACAATCCTGAGCCGGAGCGACCTGCCCTCGGCAGCCACCCTTGGACGGACTTCGACCGTCGGCGAGCCGAGCCTGGGTCAGAGCGACGACAGCATCCTGTTCACCGGGAACTGGTATGCCTCGACCACGGTCGATGGGGGCATTTCATGGCGCCCCGTCGATCCCTTCACGTTCTTCCCACCCGCGGATGGCGGCTTCTGCTGCGACCAGACCGTGCTCTACGATCCCGGTCACGACCTCTTCCTGTGGCTCCTCCAGTACGTCAAGACCGACGCTGGCAACACTCTTCGCTTGGCGGTCAAGCGGGGCGCCCACCTCGACGAGGACCAGGACTGGCTATTCTGGGACATCGTCCCTTCCGAGGTGGACCCGGCGTGGGACCACGAGTGGTTCGATTTCAATCACGCGGCGCTCTCGGACCGATTCCTCTACGTGGTGACCAATAGCTTCAAAACCACCGGCGCGCAAGGGTTCGCCCGGTGCGTCGCCTTGCGCATTCCGCTCGATGAGCTGGCGAACGGGGAGGCCCCGACCCTGGAGCACTTCGACTCCACCGAGGACTTCTCCTTGCGTTGCACCCAGGGTGTCCGCGACGTCATGTACATCGGAAGCCATGTGAGGGAGCCTCCGGCTCGCATCCGGGTCTTTCGCTGGCCCGAAGACGGCGGTGCCCCCTCGTCGACCGAGATTGGTGTCACGCCCTGGAAGGGCGGCAGCGGCTACTTTGCGCCGGGTCCCGATGGCCACAACTGGCTGAGCCGTTGCGATCCCCGGATCACCGCGGGGTGGGTCGCGGACGGGACGATCGGCTTCATGTGGTCGGTCGATCGGCAGGGCTCGCGGCAGCAGCCCCACGTCCGTGTCGCGCGGATCGACGAGGCCACGATGGCCCTCGTCGACGAGCCGGACCTCTGGAGCCCGAACATCGCCTTCGCCTACCCGGATGCGTGCCTGAACGGAGACGGTGAGCTCGGCCTCACGCTGTTCTACGGTGGCGGGCAGGTCTTCCCGAGCCACGCGGTCGGTGCCTGGGATGCAGGCGCCGGCCGCTGGGAGCTCCGCGCCTCTCGGGCTGGAACCGCCGGCCCGGTGGACGGCAAGTGGGGTGACTATCTCACCTGCCGCCCAGGCCACTCACAAAGCGAAAGCTGGGTCGCCACCGGTTTCGTCCTCGACGGGGGTGACGACATGCGCTTCGTCCGCCCCTTCGTGGTCCGCTTCGCCCGCACGTAGCCGGAACCCATGAGAGACCGCGGGGCGAGCGCGCGGCGTCAGCCGGAACGCTGACCGTCGCCGGTCGGATCGAAGATCTCCTCGATCCGCTGCCCGAAGACGTCGGCGATCTTGAACGCCAGCGGCAGGCTGGGGTCGTACCTTCCCGTCTCGATGGCGTTGACCGTCTGGCGGGAGACCCCGAGCCGTTCGGCCAGCGCCGCCTGCGACCATTGCCGCTCGGCCCGCAGCACGCGGAGGCGGTTGGTCATCGGTACCGCCTCATGGCGAGCCACTGGCCGAACGACCAGGAGATCAGCATCACCAGGGCCGGATCGTCGACGTCGAGCTTCGGCGCTCCGGCGAGCTCGAACAGGCGATACCCGAGGGCGAACACGACGCCCGCGCCGAAGCCCAGCGCGAGGCTCTCGAGCTGGATCCTCCGCAGGAGCTCGTCGGCCTGGCGCAGGAACCGGAGGTAGACCATGATCGCACCGATCCCCACCAGGTCGGGCACGCCGGCCGCCGTCCAGGCCATGGGGCCGGAGCGGACGCCGAGCGTCACCAGGACGACGGCGGCGCCGATGTAGCTCGCCCCCCAGATGAGCACCCAGCGAAGAAACCTCCGTTGGTTGCGCCGGTCGAGCTCGGTCATGCCGCCCGGGCAGCCCGCGAACCACTGCCAGATGCCCCTCGGTTGCTCCTCGGTGTCTTCGATGACGCTCGGCATGTCAACCTCCTTTGTCTATAGGTCTAGTGTACTTGACAGCTCGGAGTGTAGTGGGAGGTTGACGAAATGTCAAGCATCTTTTACTCCATGACTTGCGATCGGCGTCGCATGGGCCGTCGAGGGATCAGGGTCCTCCGCGTCCATCACTCCAGCCGACAGCCGGACGGACGGAGGCGCCAACCCTCCACGGGGAGGTGGACCTTTCCAGGCAAGACGAAGCCCGCCGGGCGGAGGTACCCCCGCCCGGCGGGCAAGACGAAGAGACGGCGCCTGCGCTTCCCCTACGGCCAGATGCCGCGAGAGTCCGCCACCCGGGCCACCCGGCCGATGGCGACCATCAGTGCCGCCGTGCGCAGGTCGATCTTCTCCGGGCCGATCTCCTTCGCCGACTCCAGGGATCCGTTGACCTCCTGCTGCTTGTCCACCACCGCGTCCGTCGCCCGCACCATCCGTCGCCCGAGCTTGGCGTTGACCTCCGCCTC
>CAZIIB010000135.1:0-8175 GCA_964539125.1 uncultured Thermoanaerobaculia bacterium
CGGTATGCACTCCCATGGCGTCGAAGTTCTCGATCGAGCAGATGATGACCACGTTGTCCTTGACGTCGCGCATGACCTCGAGCTCGAACTCCTTCCAGCCCAGCACCGACTGCTCGAGGAGCACCCGGTGCGACGGGCTCGCCTGGAGCGCGGCGCGCACCACCTCGTCGTACTCGTCGCGGTTGTAGGCCACGCCGCCGCCCTCGCCGCCCAGGGTGAAGCTGGGCCGCACGATGACCGGGAAGCCCAGCTCGCCGGCCGCCTCGCGGGCTTCGGCGAGGCTCCCGGCGTAGCGGCTCTGAGGTACCTCGAGGCCGATCTCCTCCATCGCCGCTTTGAAGAGCTGGCGGTCCTCCCCCAGGCGCAGCGACTCGATGCTCGCGCCCAGGACCTCGACCTCGAAGCGCTCCAGCACGCCGGCCTCGTCCAGGGCGACCGCCAGGTTGATCCCGGTCTGGCCGCCGACCGTCGGCAGCAGGGCGTCGGGGCGCTCGCGCTCGATGATCGCGGCGACGACCTCCGGGATCAGGGGCTCGACGTAGGTGGCGTCGGCCAGCTCGGGATCGGTCATGATGGTGGCCGGATTGGAGTTGACCAGCACCACCCGGTAGCCCTCGCGCCGCAGCACCAGGCAGGCCTGGGTCCCCGAGTAGTCGAACTCGCAGGCCTGGCCGATGACGATCGGTCCGGAGCCCACCACCAGGATCGAGTCGAGGTCGGTTCGCTTCGGCATCGGCGGGGAGTTTACCCCGGGGGCCGCCGTAGAATTGCCCCATGCCCATGCCCGTGACCGAGCTGGTCCGGATCCTCGCTCTCGCCCTGGGGCTGGGTCTCCTGGTGGGCCTGGAGCGGGAGCGGTCCGAGCCGGCCGTCGCCGGCTTCCGGACCTTTCCCCTGGTGACCGTGCTGGGCTCCCTGTGCGCCCTGCTCGCTCTGCACTTCAGCGGCTGGGTGGTGGCCGCGGGCTTCGCCGGCGTGGCGGCCGCCGCGGTGATCGGCAACGTGGGAAAGTACCGGGCCGGCAAGCTCGACCCCGGACAGACGACGGAGGTGGCGCTGCTGGTGATGTTCGGCCTGGGGGCCTACCTGGTGGTGGGCGAGGTCCGGGTGGCGGTGGCGCTGGGAGGCGCCGTGCTGGTGCTGCTCCACTCGAAGGACAGCCTCCACGGCCTCGCCCAACGCATCGGCGAGCGGGACTTTCAGGCCATTGCCCGCTTCGTCCTGCTCTCGCTGGTGATCCTGCCGGTCCTGCCCAACCGCACCTTCGGTCCGTACGGAGTGCTCAACCCGTTCGAGATCTGGCTCATGGTGGTGCTCATCGTGGGCATCAACCTGTTGGGGTACCTGGCCTGGAAGCTCTGGGGCGCGGAGCGCGGGGCGCTCGCCGGCGGCCTCCTCGGCGGGATGGTCTCCTCCACCGCGACCACGGCCGGCTACTCCCGCCGCACCCGGTCGAGCCCGGGGCTGGCGCCCTCGGCCGCAGTCGTCGTCACCCTGGCCGGGGCGGTGGTCTACGGTCGCATCCTGGCGGAGATCGGCGTCGTCGCGCCGGGCTTCTTCCTCCGCTCGGCGGGCCCTTTGGCGGCCATGCTGGCGGTCTTCGCCCTCCTGGCGGGCTTCCTGTGGCGCCGCCGGGGGCGGCGGCCCACCGAGCCCGAAGAACCGGGCAATCCCTCGGAGCTCCGGGCGGCCCTCCTCTTCGGGCTCCTCTACGCCTTGGTCCTCCTGGCCGTGGCGGCGGCCAAGGAGCACTTCGGAGCCCGCGGCCTCTACACCGTGGCCGTGATCTCGGGCCTCACCGACATGGACGCGATCACTCTGTCGACGGCGCGACTGGTCTCCGGCGGGCGGGTGGCCGCCGAGCAAGGCTGGCGGGTGATCCTGGTCGCCTCCCTGGCCAACCTGGGGTTCAAGACGGCGATCGTGGCGGCCCTTGGATGCCGCCCGTTGCTGCGCCGCGTGGCCGTCGTCTTCGGCCTCGCCGCCGCCGCGGGCCTGCTGATCCTGGCCCTGTGGCCGGGATAGAGCTCCGCACCCACCCCTGAGTCCGCTCCGTCAGAACGCCAGCGCACCCACGCCGAAGCCCGGCTCGAGAAGGCGCGGCCCGAAGCCGCTCACGTCGGCGCGCCGGAGCATGAGCGAGCGGTAGACCCCGGCGCCGCGGACGTCGCCGGCGAGGCGGAAGCCGACGATCCGGCCGCCCTCCACGAAGATCTTGCGCAGCGCCGCCCCCCGCCGCCAGCGCAGCTCCTCGTGCCCGGCCTGGGCGCCGACCGCCATGACCGGCAGTCCCAGGTGCTTGAGGCTGTTCATCGACTCGGCGCCGTCGTACGGCGCCTCGAAGCCGAGCAGGTGATGCGCCACCACCCGCCCCTGGTCCACCGCGTTGGGGAAGATGGCGTGGACGTAGCGCTCCCCGGTCATCCGGTCGAACGTCTCGGCGACGTCGCCCGCCGCGAAGATGCCCGGGACGCCCGTGCGCAGATGCTCGTCCACTCGCACGCCCCAGCCGACGTCGAGCCCGGAGCCCTCGAGGAACTCCACGTTGGGCTTGACCCCGGTGGCGGCCACGAAGACGTCGGCCTCCAGGGTCTCCCCCGAGGCGAGGCGAAGGGCCTCGGCCCGCCCGGCGCCGGCGAACGCCTCGGCCTTCGTCTCCAGCCGCACGTCGATGCCCCGCGTCCGCATCTCGGCCAGGACGATCTCCGCCGTCTCCCGGTCGAGCATCCGGGGCATCACCCGGTCCCGCATCTCCACCAGGGACACGCTCACTCCCAGCCCCGCGAGGAGCAGGGCCACCTCCACGCCGATGAAGCCCGCTCCCACCACCAGCGCGCGGCCCCCACCGAGGGTGCGCACGCGCTCCACCAGCTCTTTCGCCGCGCTCAGGGACTTGAAGTCGTAGACCCCGGGCAGGTCGTGGCCCTCGACCGGGGCGTAGAGCCGGCTGCCGGAGGCGATGACCAGACGGTCGTAGCCCAGCGCCGTCCCGTCCTCGAGGGCCAGCTCCCGGCGCGCGGGCCGGATCGCCGCCACCCGCGCCCCCGACCGGTACTCCAACCCCAGCCGATCGCACACGTCCCGCCCCTTCCAGAACAGGGTCTCCTCGCGGCCCGTGGTGAAGTAGTCCACCATGGCCGGCGGAGAGTAGGGCGCGAAGGGCTCGGCAGAGAGCATGACGATCTCCGCCTCGCCGTCGTGTGCGCGCAAGGTCTCGGCCACCGTCAGTCCCGCCGGCCCCGCTCCGATGATCAGCACCTTCATGAGACGAGCACCTCCTCGGAGGCGACGAGCTGCTCCGCCAGAGCCCGGGCCGCGGCGGCGAAGGGGGACGCCGGCTCGTCGAGCAGCGGATCGACCGCCGGCTCGCAGGCCAGGAGCCGCTCGTCCCATGGCACCGCCTGGATGCTGGTGAACGGGAAGCCGCCCTCCGCCTCGATGCGCCCGAGAGCCTTGGCGTAGTCCTCCTCGCCGCGCAGCCGGTTGACGACCAGGTGGATGGCGGGGATGCCCAGCTCCCGCGCCAGCCGCGCGGTGTGGAGGGCCACCTGCACCGCGTTGAAGCTGGGATCGGTCACCACGACCGCGTGGTGAAAGCCCTTGGCCAGGGCGCGGCCGAAGTGCTCCACCCCCGCCTGGGTGTCCATGAGGACGACCTCGCCGCGGCGGAGGCTCAGGGAATCGACCACCGCCGAGAGCAGAGAGTTCTCCGGGCACAGGCAGCCGACCGCCGGCTGCACCAGGGTTCCCATGACCAGCAGGCGGACACCGTCCGGCCCCACCACGCCGAACCGCTCCACCACGTCGGCGACGTCGGGGTTCAAGCGGAAGAAGAGACCCCACCCCGCTCCGGGCCGGACCCCGGTCTTCTCCTCCACGTAGTCGGCGTCCTGGCTCAGCGGTAGGAGCCCGTGCGCCACGTCGGGGTGGAGGCCCAGCGCCCAGGGCAGGTTCATCTGGGGATCGGAGTCGAGGGCCAGGACGCGGAAGGAGCTGCGGGCCAGGAGGCGCGCCAGCATCGCGGTGAGGCTGGTCTTGCCCGCCCCGCCCTTGCCGGTCACGACGACCCGGAACTGGCGATCCAGGTCCGGGTCCGGCGCTCGCGCGGCACGGAGCCTCTCGGCCGTCTCCTTGAGATGCCGGCGCCGGGCTCTCGCCTCCTCGGGCGTGCTCATCCTCTGTCCTCCCTCACCCGCCGGGGCCCGATCAGGCCTCGGCGAGGGCCGGCTCGCCGGCCTCGATCTGCTCGGGCTCGAGGTGCGGCAGACCGAGGCCCGCGCGCTTCGCCTCGAGGTGGCGCCGGATGAGGAGAGCGGCCTTCTCCGGGTCCGGCTCGACGGCGAAGCGGGCTCCCACCACGTCGTCCAGCCCCTGGGCCAGGAGCTTCACCACGTTCGAGCTCCCGAAGATCGCCGGCTGCACGCCGAGGACGGTGAAGATGCCGCTCGCCACCACGTAGGCGCCGATCGACACCGCCTTCTCCGAGTACCACTCCGGGGCCGCGCCGGCCAGCGGAAGCTGGCTGATGTCCACCCCGAGGCGGTCGGCCAGCGCCGCGGCGAGCACCAGGATGCGGGTGTTGTCCACGCACGAGCCCATGTGGAGCACCGGCGGGATCCCCAGCGCCTGGCATACCTCGGCGAGGCCCGGACCGGCCAGGGAGGCCGCCTCGGGCACCATCTGGCCCGCCTTGCCGTTGGCCACCGCCGCGCACCCCGTGACCAGGACCAGGACGTCGTTCTCGATCAGGCGCCGGGTGAGGGTCACGTGGCCGTCGTCCTGGGGGATCTTGGGGTTGTTGCACCCCACCACCGCCACCGCGCCGCGGATCTTGCCCGCCGCGATGGCCTCGACCAGCGGGTCGGGCGTCCCTCCCAGGGCCTGGAGGATCGCCTCCACCGAGAAGCCCGCCATCATCGGCACGGTCTCACCGGGGATCCGGACCCGCTCCGGGTTGCGCCGGGTGTAGGCCTCGACCCCGCGGCGGATGATGGCGCGGCCGATCTCGGAGCCCCGTTTGGGGTCGAAGGAGACGTGGACCGCGCCGGGGAACTTGGCCTTGTCGGCGGTCGAGATGACCTCGGTGTGGAAGCACTTCGCCACGTCCACCACCGCCGGCATGATGCACTGGTAGTCCACCACCATGGCGTCCAGGGCGCCGGTCATGATCACCAGCTCCTGCATCAGGTGGTTGCCGGCCATGGGGATGCCCTTGCGCATCTGGAGCTCGTTGCCGGTACAGCACAGCCCCACCAGGTTGATGCCCGTCGCCCCCTTCTCCTCGGCCAGGGCCACGAGCTCCGGGTCCCGGGCCGCATCGAGGATGACGTCGGAGAGCACGGGGTTGTGCCCGTGGAGGGCGATGTTCACCTGGTCGGCGCGCAGAGCGCCCAGGTTGACCCGGGACAGGACGGGCGCCGGGGTGCCGAACAGGACGTCGGAGAGCTCGGTGGCCACCATCGAGCCGCCCCACCCGTCGGAGAGGCTGGTGCGCAGTCCGTGGAGAAGGATGTTCACGTAGTCGTTGTCCACCCCCATGTGGGTGCGGTGGAGCATCTCCACGCTCTCCCGATCGATCCCCCTGGGGACGATGCCCAGCTTCTCCCACAACGCCCTGCGAGGCTCGGGCACCCGACCGGTGAGCCCCAGGCGCTCCTGGCGGGTGCCGTACTCCTCCATCATGGCGTCCGCCAGCTCCCGGCCGACCTCGTCGAGCGGCCGATCGGCGACGGCGACGCCGTACTCGGCGGCCAGGGACCGGAGCTTCCCCTCGTCCCGCACCTCGTAGCCCAGGCTCTCCCCGCGGACCGTCGCGGCGAAGACCTCCAGGATGTCCCGTCCGTGGTCCGAGTGGGCCGCCGCGCCGGCGGCGATGGTGCGGCCCAGGTTGCGGGCCACGATCGTGTCGGCGTCGGCCCCGCACACCCCCTTCTGGGGGCCTTCGCCGAAGGGGTCGATGCGGCAGGGGCCCATGGCACAGTTGCGACAGCTCAAGCCGAGGGCACAGTAGCCGCACTGGGGCTCCTGGGCGGCCAGGCGGTCCCAGACGGTCTCCACGCCCTCTTCGCGGGCCCTCGCCAGCATGGCGCGGGCGTCCTCGGCACGGCTCATTCGACGCAGATCCTCGTTCATGGCTCAAACCCTCTCTGCCAGCTCGGTGGCGGATCGTCCCCAGGCGCGCCAGGCGGTCACGTTGCCGGGAACGGGCGGCGAGGACGCTCGATCGCCCCCGGGCCCGACCGCCGTCAAGACGAACCGGGTGTCCCGCAGCCGGCCGGCCTTCACCAGCTCGTTCAGCTCCCCGTAGACCAACGCCCCCGTCTTGCACGCCTCGACGCAAGCCGGCCGCTTCCCGTCCCTCACGCGCTCGAGGCAACCGTCGCACTTGACGGCCGCCACCCGGACGGGCACGCCGTCGGCCTGGAGGTGGAAGGTGACCGCGTCGAAGGGGCAGACCATGGCGCACATGGCGCAGGCGATGCAGCGGCCCACGTCGACGAGCACCAGATCCTCGATCTCGTCGCGGAAGATGGCCGCCGTCGGGCACACCTGCTGGCACGGCGCCGGCTGGCAGTGGCGACACCGGTTGGGGAACGAAGCGTGGAAGGCGGGACCGGGCTCCACGTGGATCCGGGGCCGCGGGAGGGGCTCCTCGGCGAGAGCCTGCGCCGCGGTCCGGGAACGAGAGTGTGCCACCGCGCAGGCGAGCTCGCACTGATGGCAGCCGATGCAGCGCTCCGGGTTGACGAAAACGGTCTTCATCCTGACCTCCCTCGAAGCTGAGACCCCACTCGACAGTCTCGCACCGCGGGCACGGGGCGTCACCACCCGGCCGGGTGGCGGGCGAGCCGCGTCCAGGCAGGTCGTGATGGAGGACGAGGGAAGCGAGGGGGGCGCGACCGTCTACGGCTGCTTGCCCTGCCGACCTTCTTTCCACGCCTCGAGGGCCGTCAGGGTGTTGTCGACGTGGTGCGCCGGGTCGAGGTCGGTGTAGACGTAGAGGATGGTGCCATCGGGCGCGATGACGTAGGACGTGCGGTTCGCGTACTGCTCGTGGCTCGGGAGCACCGCGTCATAGGCCTTCGTGATGCTCTGGTCCGGATCGGCCGCCACCGGGAACTTGCTCCGGCACTCGCTGACCGAGAACTTCTCGAGCACGCCGATCTCGTCGTGGGAGACGCCGACGACCGTGGCGCCGAGAGCGTGGAATCGGTCCATGGCCTCGGCGAACTGGTGGGCCTCGATGGTGCAGCCCTTGGTGAAGGCGGCCGGGTAGAAGTAGAGGACCACAGGTCCCTTCTCGAGCTCATCGGCCAGGGAGTAGGTGAACTGGTTGCCGCCGAGGGACGCCTGGGCCTTGAACATGGGCGCCTTGTCGCCGACCGCGAGGCTCGCGGACGCGGGCGAGGCGACCGCGGCCAGAAGGGCGGCCGGCAGGACCGCGAGAACAGCTCGTCGAAGGGTCATCTCGGCCTCCATCGGGAAGGGGGGAGCGCTTCCCCGCCGAGACGAAAAAAGCCCGGAGGGCGGCTCGCCCTCCGGGCAGGATATCGAGCTTCAACGGCTCGGACAACTCGGAGACGTCGAGCCTTCAACCCACTTGGCGCTCCCATGAGCCGAGAGTCAAACGCCTCTCCCCCAAGAATCTGCCTCGCGGGGGCGATCCGGGAGGGAAGGGGATCGAGGGGTTGCGGGGGCGATCCGATCAGAACCGGTGCCACCACCCCAGCAGGTACAGGTAGTCGGCGAACGCGGCGTCGCCGTGGGTACCCGACTCGAGGTCGGGAACGCTGCGCTGCCGGTTGCGCTGAATCGCGTACGGAACCGCCAGCGACAGGGTGTTGGCTCCGTGGGTCCAGGTCAGCGACGGCTCGATCGACACCGCGTAGCCCGGACGCCGGAACCCCTCGCTCGAGCCGATGAGGTCGTGCACCGTGACCCCCTCCACCCGGCCTCCGACGCCCAGGGCGAAGCCCTTCCAGCTCGCCGGGGCGACCAGCAGACCGGCGCGGGCCAGGTACTGGTCGGCCACCGACATGATGGCCTCCGCCGCGCGCCGGCGGTAGGTGTAGACGCCGTTGGTGCCCGAAGGGTTGATCAGGTAGGCCCCGGAGCCGTAGGCGGTCAGGTTCGCCCAGTTGGTGAGCTGGCGGTAGCCGCTCGCGTCGACGATGA
>CAZIIB010000136.1:0-8152 GCA_964539125.1 uncultured Thermoanaerobaculia bacterium
CGGCCTCGCGGCGCCGCAACGAAAGACAAGGGATTCGTGAATCAGACCACTAGGCGATCGCCGGCTGCACGACAGCCCTCTCCGGGGTTGCCTTCACGGCGTTCCCCGAGAGCCGGCTCTCGAGCGCGTCGTCCAGCATGAAGGATCGGGGGCCCAGCCCATGGAGCCGGTACAGGTAGGACCCGACGCCCGCCAGACCTACGCTGAAGTCCGAGGAAACCTGGCTTCTGGTTTCGTTCGGGAAGGTCCAGTGCCCATTGCGACGGACCCGGTAGGTGTAGATGATGCCCCCCAGATGGAGCGCCTCCTTCATCCAGCGCTCCTCCCCCGTGTAGCGGTACATGTCGAGGAGGAGCTCGCCTTGACCCGCGAGCCCGTGGCATTGTACCGGGCTGCTGATCCAGCGCTCGTGCAAGACGGCGTTCGCCGCCATCTCGGACAGGCGCTTGCACTCCTGGTTTCCCGTCAAGGCGTAGTAGCGGATCAAGGTGGTGGCGACCCCCGACGAGCCGTTGCACCAGAAGGTTCCGAGAGTCGGCCGATCGGGGCCATAGGGCCAGTACGCACGCTCGTCGGCCAGGCTCGCTGCACGTAGCAGGGTCTCGACTCCCCGCGAGGCCACCTCGAAGGCCGAGTCTCTCTCCAGGACCGCTGCCGCGCAGAGCAGGAAGTAGCAGATTCCGGCACTGCCATGGGCAAAGCCGTAGTGAACGCCACCCCGGAATTCCGAGTCCAGGTCTTCCGGGACCGGCCAGAGCCACTCGCCGGATCGCTCCTGCACGCACGACTCCAGGTACTCGCAAGCCTCCTCGGCCTTTCGCCGGAACACGTCGTTTCCGGTCGTCTCGAAGAACAACAGCTGCGTCAAGCCTCGACCGGCCGCACCGTGAGTGATGTCGAGGAGCAGGGACTCCGGGAGGCGTTCCGCGATCCGCACCGCCACTTCTTGCAGCTCCCGGTCGCCGAGGGCGCGCGCAGCTTCGAGTAGAAACCAGCTCGGCCCTGCCAGGCCGAAGTAGAGACCCGAACACGGGTTCCTTTCTTGCTCCGCCCGCTGGGCGACCCACCGCGCCAGATCGCCCAGACTCTGCCGCCGCTCCTCATCCTCCAGCAGTGCCGGATTCTGGGCCAGGAAATGACCCACACCGCTGGCCCCATGCTGGACGTTGCAGGAGTCCGTGCGCTCGCCGAAGCACGCGACCTTCCAGGGGCGACCGGTACTCTCCAAGCGCATCGAGCCGAAGAGGTAGAGGGCCGCATCCTCGGCCAGGCTCAGGGCCTTCTCCGGGGAGATCTCCACGCGCGTCGCCTGCCGCGCGGCGTCCGAGCCTTCGCCCGCCTCCACCTCGGCTCGTCCGCGGGAGCTCCCTCCGGCCGGCGATTCGATCCGTTCGCCGAGGGCCTCGAAGGACCTCCGCCTCTCCTCCGGGTCGTCATCGAGACAGCCTGAGATCCCCTCGGTCATGCCCTCCGGGATCAGCCCCTCTCGCTGCATGGAGACGAGGATCTCTTCCAGCCTGTCGCGCGCGGAGCGCTTTTCCGGGGCACTCGAGTCGTCCGGGAGGAGGAAGGGCTCCTGGCGCGACACCAGGAAGAACAGGGTCGCTCCCAGGCTGTAGAGGTCGTCTTCCAGGCAGGGAGGACCGCCCGCGGCCTGCTCCTGCGATGCGAAGCCGGGGGTCATGCCGCTGAACGGCTGGCCATGCCCCGGCCGGTAAGCGAGCTCGAGGTCGATCAGGCAGAGATCCCCGTCGCTCCTGACGAACAGGTTGTTGGGATTGAAGTCGCGAACGATGAGGGGGATTCGATGGCACGCGGAGAGAAGGTGGAAGATCTGGGCGGCGAGCGTGGCCGCCAACGCTCCGGGGAGACCGCCCTTCGCCGCATCGAAGCTGGCCACCACGAGCTCGCGCAGCGTCTGCCCCTCGAGAAACTCCTCGGCGAGGAAGGTATGCCCTCCGAAGACGAAGAGCTCGACCGGCTTCGGGGCCAGCTCGGTATCCGCCAGGAGCTGGAGGATCTCGAATTCGTGTCGAAGCCGGTCTCTGGAGTCGCGTCCGTCGCGGCTGCATTCGACGAACGGGCGAGCCTCCTTGATCAGCACGATCGATCCGTCTTCGAGGTCCTTGGCCTTGTAGACACCCCCCTTGTTGGCGTGCCGCAGGACGGACTCGACCTGGTACCTCCCGGCGAGAACCGCGGGGCCCGGCTCGGGCCGAGATTGCGATTCGGCCTCCCGGGGGAATGGATCGCGCACCCACGGAGGCGGCGAGAACCACGCCTTGCGGACGTCCCGGCACGGCTCGCCGTCGGGGCTGTGGAGGAGGTACCTGAAGGATCCGTCGATCGTAAGCACCGGGTTCGGCTTGAAGCCACCGAAGCGGTAGTGGACGATACTCCGGGGCTTGTACTGGCGGTCGGAGAGGATCAGAGGCCCTTCCAGGGAGCCGGTCGCAACGTGGCAGGCCTCGGCGATGCGTACTGCCTGCTCGTCGTCACGCGGATAGATGGTGATGAACTTCCCCGCGCCCTCCCGCGCCCAGTGGGCGCTGTTCAAGCGCTCCAGGACCTCGAGGTTCGCCGCGAACTTGAAACAGCAACGCTCGGCGAGGAGCACCCTCGCTACCCGGAGGAGGACCTCCTTCGCGGACCTGGGAGTTGCCGAGACGTGCAGCTTCCATCCCTGCGCGGGCGTCGGGTCGGGCTCCGGGGCCAGGAGGATCCACGGCGCGGTGAACCGCCATTGCCAGTGCGGGCTCTCCCGCGGGACGAGCTCGGAGAGGCTCTCGACGAGCTCGTCCTCCTGCGTAGAGCGCCGGCGGATCGATTCGAGAAAGATGCTGTCCACGGGCTCTGGTTACGGTTTCTCGGGGCTCTTCGCCGGACGGCGGGAGAGCGCCGGAGGGGCGGATGAAGAGCTCGGTCTGGAAGAAGGAAACAAAGGAGGGCGGCCGCTGCAGCTTGGATTTCAGGGTGTGCGCGTCACGCTGACGCGTCTGTACTTAGGTCAGGGAGTCGGTCGAGGACTACTCCCCGACGTCAGTCCAAGTGAAGATAAGGCAGGTCCACGTGCACGTGGACGTGCACGGCAGTGCTGCGTCGATGGGGCCCGCTTCGTCCATCGAGCCGGTGTTGTGGGTCTCAGGCATCTGCTGAAGAGCGAGTACTGAATTGTCGTAGTTCATCCATCATCCTCCGTTTCGGGTCCACACGGCCTGCCCTCCGTTTGTGTGACGTCACCATAAACCCGCATATTCGAGATGTCAAGGGTATAGAATTCGCCGTCAGGCTAACCGGCGTGTCCCTGCCGGGACGAGAGACTCCGAGGCGCTCGTGCGGATCGGCTCGCCACAAGGAGCCAGGAGGCTTCGCGGTCACGGAACCGCGCCCGGCGGCAACATCCTTGTGACCGGACCGTGCGGCCCATCCCGAGACCCGACCCCGAAGGAGGCCGAGCCATGCGCTACTACCTGCTGAAGAACGACTTCCGGCCGCACGCCGAGCGAGCTCGGGTGATCGACAACCTCTCCGCCCTGCGGGCCCAGCTCGACCGCGACGTGCCGGACAAGGACGCGGAACAGAACCTCCTCCTCGCCACCTGGAACATCCGCGACCTGGGCAAGCCCAACCGCCGCGGCTTCGGCAAGCGCTCGAAGGAGAGCCACTTCTACATCGCCGAGGTGATCTCCCGCTTCGACTTCGTCGCGGTCCAGGAGGTGAACGAGCTGGCGGAGTGGGAGCGCATCCTGCGCATCCTCGGGCCGGACTGGAGCTACATCGCGACCGACGAGACCGATCGAGCGCTGGGCGGCAACGGCGAGCGCCTGACCTTCGCCTTCGACAAGCGCAAGGTCTGGTTCCAGAACGTGGCCGGCGAGATCGTCCTGCCGAGGGGCATGCTGATCAGCAAGGTCGAGGGCCTGGCGAAGGACGAGGAGGGAAAGGAGCGCGAGATCCTGGAGGGCAAGCAGTTCCACCGCACCCCGTTCTTCGCCAGCTTCCAGTCCGGGTGGCTCAAGTTCGACATCTGCACCGTGCACATCTACTACGGCTCGGCCTCGGGGGCGAAGCTCCAGGAGAGGGTCGAGGAGATCGGCACGGTCGCCAAGTATCTCGGCAAGCGGGCCGACAAGGCCCTGAAGGAGGAGAAGGCGACGCTCCTGCTGGGGGACTTCAACGTCGTCCGCCCGGACCACGAGACCATGGAGGCCCTCCTGACCGAAGGGTTCAAGGTCCCGAAGGCGCTCAGCGCACCGACCAACATCGACCGCTCGAAGTTCTACGACCAGATCGCCTTCAAGACCAAGCCGGAGGTGATCGAGTACGTCGAGAAGCAGAGCCAGGATCCGAAAAAGCGCAACGCCGGCGTCTTCGAGATCTTCGAGAGCGTCTACCGGGACGACCAGTTCGACGAGTTCGCCGAGGCCGCGAAGAAGAGCCCCAACGGCAGCAAGCAGGCCACGGAGGCGGATCTCCGCAAGTACTACCTCACGTGGCGGACCTATCAGTTCTCCGACCACAAGCCGCTCTGGGTGCGCCTCGACACCAACGACGCCGACGGCTACCTGGCGCGCCTCAAGGAGCGGACGGCGCGGCTCGACGTCGCCGCGGGGCCCTGAGGTCCTACTCGGCCTCGCCGCGCGCGGCGCGCTGGCGGAGCTTGAACAGGAGGGTCGCGAGAAAGCCGAGCCCGAGGAAGACGAAGAGCCACCGCGGGTCGAGCGTCGGCACGAAGCCGGCGAGGGCGAAGGCGAAGAGCCACATGAAGCTCTCGCCGAGGAACGCCTGGCCCCAGCGCGGGCGCGCGCCGCTCGCCGGCACGCGGGGGGAAAGGGCCGGCAGGATGCGGGGCACGGCGGCCCGGTACGCCGCGTAGCTCGCGCCCTGGGCGGCGCCGAGCTCGGACTCCTCGCGGCCGATCAGCCGCAGGGTGAAGACCACGATGCCGCCCACGATCACCACCCAGCCCAGCGGGCTGGCGAGCAGCGCCATGCCGGCGGCCAGGAGCACGGTCCCCAGGTAGAGCGGATTGCGGACGAACCGATACGGTCCGTCGGCCACCACCCCCTCGGCGTGGAGCCGCCCGTCGTGGACGATGGAGCTGTCGAGGTAGGCCGCCGCCCAGGTGCGCAGGGCGGCCGCGGCGAAGGCGAGGAGCGAGCCGCAGGCGACGACCCAGCGCAAGGCGAGGCGGTGGCCGCGGACACCGGCGGCCGCGAACCGGGCCGGCGCGAGGAGGTGCAGGAGCGCCAGGCCGGCGTTTGCATGGTCGACGGCGGAGAGGGAGAACCCGAGCCAGAAGATCCCCGCGATGATCCAGAAGCGCGCCCGGAACTCGAACCGGGTGGCGCGGAGGAGAGGAGGCATCACGAGATCTCGGCGTCGAGGGACTCGCGCAGTGTACCGGAGGAGGCCGGAGACGGCTCCCGGAGCTGGACTGCCCGGAAAGAGCGACTACTCCACGGCCAGGGCGATCCGTAGCGCGCGCTTCAGGACTTCGATCCGCTCGGGGGCGAGAGCGCCAACGTAGCCCGTCAGCGTGGACTTGGGAAGACTCACCAGCGCGTCGCAGTGGATGCTCGAGGCGTGCCGCAGGCCGTCCTCCGGACCGACCTCGACCTGGGTCGCGAGGCCGTCGTGACGGCTGAACACCGGAGCGCAGATCACCGTAGAGAAGCGCGATTCGACTACAGCTTCGCGGCTGACCACCACGAAGACCCGGTTCTTCTTGGGATCGCCGCTGCCAGGTCGCCGAACGCGATAGAGCTCGCCACGCCTCACGGCTCCACCTGGTAGGCCAGGACGTCCTCGACCTCCCGGTTGAGGCGCTCGGCGTTGCGGTTGAGGATCTCGAGGTCGCGGCGGTCCCGCTGCTCCCGGCGCCTCCGTTCGACGTACTCGAGGATCGCCTCCTCGATGACTCGCGAGCGGCGGGCCTCGGGTCCCGCGAGCTGGTCGATGGCCTCGAGTGTCTCCTCTGCGAGTGTGATCGACGTCTTCACTCTCATACCACCAAAATACCCCAGAACGTCCGCACCGTCAACGACGCCTCGAGCTGCCCGACACACGAGTCTGAGCGTAGGGGCTTGCAACCCGTCTCGAGCCCCTACGCGAAGTCATCGAAGTCGTGTTCTCTTCTCGCCTGCGGGCGGACGCGCAGGACGTGGGCGGGGACGACCTGGGGGTCGAGCTCCACGTAGTTCCTCGGGCCGTGCCAGAGGTAGCGGGCGCCGGTCAGGAGGTCGTGGACCTGGAAGGGGTGATCGCCTGCCTCGACGCCCAGGGCGGCGAGGTCCAGGCCGGTCCAGCCGGACTGGCGGTGATGGGGGTCGAGGTTGACCACCACCAGGATGACGCTCGGCTCCGGGGGCGCCGGTCCGCCCGGCGCCTCGTTCTCCCCGGGGTCGCCGGCCGGGAGCCCGGCGCTCTTGGAGTAGACGAGGAGCTGGTCGTTGTCCACGGCATGGAAGGTGAGAGAGGCGTTCGACTGGAGGGCCCGGTTCTCGCGCCGGGCGCGGTTGACCCGGCCGATGAGCTCGGCGAGGCTTCCCGCCTGCTCGAGGTTCCAGCTCCGGAGCTGGTACTTCTCCGAGTCCAGGTACTCCTCCGAGCCCCGCTCGCGTGGCGTCGCCTCCGAGAGCTCGAAGGGCGGGCCGTAGATCCCGTAGGAGGCGCCCAGGGTCGCCGCCAGCACCAGGCGCTGGACGAAGGCCGGCCGCCCGCCCACCTGGAGCGCCTCGGTGAGGATGTCCGGCGTGTTGGGCCAGAGGTTGGGGCGGAAGAACTCGGCGACCTGGGTGCGGGTGAGCTCGGTGAAGTACTCGATGAGCTCGTGCTTGCCGTTCCGCCACGGGAAGTAGTTGTAGGACTGGGTGAAGCCGAGCTTCGCCAGGCGGTACATCACCTTGGGGCGGGTGAACGCCTCGGAGAGGAAGATCGTCTCCGGGTGGCGCTCCTTGACCCGGGCGAGGAGCCACTCCCAGAAGCCGAGCGGCTTGGTGTGGGGGTTGTCGACCCGGAAGATCCGCACCCCCTCGGCGATCCAGTGCTCGACCACCCCCTCGAGGGCCTCCCAGAGACCCTTCCAGTCGCCGGTGTCGAAGTCGAAGGGCACGATGTCCTCGTACTTCTTGGGCGGGTTCTCGGCGTACTGGATGGTGCCGTCGGGGCGATGCCGGAACCACTCCGGGTGCTCCCGGACCCACGGGTGGTCGGGCGAGCACTGGAAGGCGACGTCGAGGGCGATCTCGATCCCCGCCTCGCGGGCGCTCGCCACCAGGTGGCGGAACTCTTCCGGCGTGCCGAGCTCCGGGTGGATCGACGTGTGGCCGCCTGCGGCGGAGCCGATCGCCCAGGGGCTTCCCACGTCGCCGGGGGCGGCCTCCGGGGCGTTGTTCTTGCCCTTGCGGTGGGTCGTGCCGATGGGGTGGATGGGCGGCAGGTAGAGGACGTCGAAGCCCATCGACGCCACGTAAGGAAGGCGTGCCTCGACGTCGCGGAAGGTGCCGTGGCGGGGCGGTGTCCCTTCCGCGGCGTGCGGCGCCGAGCGCGGGAACATCTCGTACCAGGCGGAGAAGCGCGCCCGCTCGGGGTCGACCATCACCTCGAGCTCGCGGCCGTAGCGGGCAGCCGCCGAACGGTCGGCGTAGCGGGCGGCGAGGGCCGCGGTCTCCGGATCGAGGGCGAGGGCGACCCGCGGGTCCCCTGCTCCGTCCGGCGGGCCCGATGCGACGGCTCCGGCGGTCCTCTTCTTTTTCTTTCGCGCGGGCTTCGGGTCGGCCGGGCCCGCCAGGCTCACGGCCAGCCCGGCGAGGACCCGGGCGTCGGCCGCCTCGCCGCGGGCGCCGGCCCGCTCGGCCGCCGCGCGCAGGTGATCGGCGCCGATCTCCAGGTCCACGGCCACGTCCTGGCCCGCCTCGAGACGCTTCTGCAGGTCCCGGCGCCAGGAGGCGAAGCGGTCGATCCACCCCTCGACGGTATAGCGGTAGCGGCCCAGGGCGGTGACCGGGAAGGCCGCGCGCCAGCGGTCGTTGCCCAGGGGCCGCATGGACCGCTCGCTCCAGGTCTCCTCGTCCTCCCGCCGGTGGAGGAGGACCGCGGCGAGGACGTCGTGGCCGTCGGCGAAGAGGTCGGCCTCGACGGTGACGAGCTC
>CAZIIB010000137.1:0-8147 GCA_964539125.1 uncultured Thermoanaerobaculia bacterium
TAGGGCATGGAGCCGGAGTCGAACCAGGCGTCGATCACCTCCTCGACCCGGCGCATCGTGCCCTCGCCGCACTCGGCGCACGGCCAGGTCATCTCGTCGATGTCGGGCCGGTGGGGGTTGAAGGCCTCGGGATCGTAGGGGTCCTCCGGAAGCGCGCGCCCGGCGAGCTCGAAGAGCTCGGCATACGAGCCGGGCACGGCCGTCGCCTCGCAGGCGTCGCACTGCCAGATGGGGAGCGGGGTGCCCCAGTAGCGGCGCCGCGAGAGCGCCCAGTCCACCATGTTCTCGAGCCAGTTGCCGAAGCGTCCCTCGCCCACGTGCTCCGGGTGCCAGGCGATCTGGCGGTTGAGCTCGATCAGCCGCTCCTTCCTGGCCGTGGTGGTCACGAACCAGCTCTCGGTGGCGTAGTAGAGCAGCGGCTGGTCGCAGCGCCAGCAGAACGGGTAGTTGTGGCGGTAGCGCTCGGTGTGGAGGAGGAGCCCGCGCGCCTTCAGGTCGCGGACGATCTCCGGGTCGGCCTCCTTGAAGTGGCGGCCGGCGAACGCCTCGATGCCGGGCAGGGCCACCACGTGCCCTTCGCTGTCGATCGTCTCGAGCATGGGCAGGCCGTAGGCGAGGCCGGTCTGGTAGTCGTCCTCGCCGAAACGCGGGGCGGTGTGCACCAGGCCGGTGCCCTCCTCGGCGGTCACGTAGTCGCCCGGGACCACCTGGAAGCCGGTGTCGTCGTCGGGGCCCTCGTAAGGCGTGCCGGCCGCCTCGCACCGGCGGCACCAGCCTTCGAGGGAGGTTCGGTAGGGCCGGTCGTAGCGCAAGCCTTCTAGATCGGCGCCCCGGACCCGGACCACGGCCGGCTGCTCGCGCAGGTCGAGGCGCTTTCGCTCGCCGTCCACCTCGACGTCGACGGGCACCGGCTGGGCGAGCTCGTCGCCGAACAAGAGGAAGCGCTCCGGGTCGGTCGGGTGCGCCACCACCCGGTAGACCAGGTCCGGGTTGACGGCGAGGGCCACGTGGGCGAGGACCGTCCAGGGGGTGGTGGTCCAGGCCACCAGCTCCAGGTGACCGGCGGTGTGCCAGCTCCCGCCCTCGACCGGCTTCAGGGTCTGGCCCTCGCGCACCGGGAAGAGCACCCAGATCGACGGGTCGTCGGTCTCCTTGTAGTTCTGGGCCACCTCGTGGGAGGAGAGCGTGGTGCCGCAGCGCGCGCAGTAGGGCTGGATCTTGTAGCCCCGGGTGAGGAGGCCCCGCTTCCAGAGCTCCGAGAGCGCCCACCACACCGACTCGATGTACTCGTTCGAGAAGGTGTAGTAGGCGTGGTCGAGGTCGGTCCAGTAGGCGATGCGCTCGGTCATCGCCCGCCACTCGCGCTCGTAGGTGCGCACGCTCTCCAGGCACGCCCGGTTGAACTCCGCGATCCCGTACTCCTCGATCTGCTGCTTGTCGGAGAAGCCCAGGCGCTTTTCGACCTCGATCTCCACCGGCAGACCGTGGGTGTCCCACCCCGCCTTGCGCGCCACGTGGTAGCCGCGCATGGTGCGGAACCGGGGGAAGAGGTCCTTCGCCACCCGCGCCGGCACGTGGCCGACGTGGGGCACGTTGTTGGCGGTCGGCGGGCCTTCGTACAGGACGAAGTCACCGCGCGGGGCGGGCTTGGCCAGCGACTTCGCGAAGATCCGGAGCTCACGCCAGCGCGCCAGCACCTCCTCTTCGAGTCGCGGGAAGGGGTAGCCGGTCGGGACGTCGGGGAATCGGGTCTCGGTCATGGAGGATCCAGAGCGGGTGGGTCGGGATTCGGGCCGGCCGGAGCGCGGGAGGGGCCGGCCGGGCCGCCTATTGTAACCGTAGGCGGGTAGACTCCTCGGCTGCGCCCCGAGCGGGCGCGGACCGATCATGGCGCGCGAATATCTCATCGCCTGGGCCGGGCGCCACCGGCGCGACGCCTGGGAGCGGCTGGCGGCCGAGTACCGCGAGCGCATCGAGCGCTGGATGCCGGTGCGCGAGCTCACGGTCAAGGTCCGGGGCAGGGGCGAGGGCGCCGAGCGGCTGGCCGCCGAGGGCGAGGCGCTCCTCGCCGCCCTGCCCGACCCGTGTTGGATCGTGGCCCTCGACCGGCGGGGCCGGGGCCTTTCGACGGAGGAGCTGGCCGGGCGCCTCGGCAAGCTCCGTAGGGACTGGCCGCACCCGGTGGCGTTCCTCGTCGGCTCGGACCTCGGCCTCGCTCCGGAAGTGCTTGAAAAGGCGCGGCTTCGCCTCTCCCTGGGGCGGATGACCTATCCTCACGAGCTCGCGCGATTGATGGTCCACGAACAGCTCTACCGGATTCTTTCCATCCACGCCGGAATCAAGTACCATCGGCAACCACTTTGACCCACGGGGTCAAAGTTTGCGCGTGATCTTGAGGAAAGGAGACCCACCGTGGGAAGCAACGCTAACGGGCGCAGGACGTCCGACGTCCTGAAGCCGAAGCAGATCGAGATTCTCCGCGGACGCCTCCTCGAGGAGAAGCAGCGGATTATCGACATGTACCAGCAGGACCTCAAGGCCGGCCAGGAGTCGGTGGACTACGGCACCGAGGATCTGGTGGACCAGGCCAACGCCGCGTGGAATCGGGAATTCAACTTCGCTCTCTCCGACGGCGAGCGCCGGCACCTCCTGATGATCGACGCGGCCCTCGAACGGATCGAGGAGGGCACCTACGGCTTCTGCCAGCACTCGGGGGAGCCCATCGCCTTCCAGCGCCTCCACGCCGTGCCGTGGGCGCGCTACACGGTCGACGTCCAGGACAAGATCGAGAAGGGCATCCTCGAGCCCGAAGAGGAGAGCTAGGCCTCCGCCCCCGCGCTCCCGTCTCTCGATGGCCACCCCCCGCCAGCCCGCCGGGCCCGATGGGATCGATCAGCTCATCGAGCGGGCCGTCGCGGGCACCGGCGGTCCCGTCTACCTGATCGCCGGCGACCGCGTGCTCGCCGAGCCCGCGGGCTTGCGCCTCGCTTCGGCCCTGGCCGAGCGCGCCGGCTGTCAGGTCGAGACCCACCGCCGTCCTCCTCGCCTCGCCCCGGTCCTGGGGGATCTCCGGACCTTCGCCCTGTTCTCGTCCGCCAAGGTGGTGCTGGCGGTCGAGACCGGGATCTTCGCCGACCGGAGCGCGGCGGCGGCCTTCCTCGACGACGCCGCCGAGGCCCTGCCCCTCTCCGGCGACGACCTCTCCCCGGCCGAGCGCCGGGCCGCTATCCGCCTGCTCCAGGCCGTCCGGCTCTTCGACGTCGATCCCTACCGGGGCGACCCGGGAGCGGTGCTCGGCCAGCTGCCGGACTGGGCGTTCCAGGGCGCCAAGGGGGCGGGAGGGCGGAGCCGCGGCCGGGGCAAGAAGCAGGTGGAGACCCTGCGCCAGGACCTCGCCCCGCTCCTCGCCGCGGCCCGCGGCGCCGGGCTCGAGGGCATGGGCGAGGACGAGGTCTCGGAGCTCGCCGCGGTGCTCCGCGACGGCCTGCCCGAGGGGCACGTCCTGGTGCTGGCGGAGAGCTCGGTGGCCGCTGACCACCCGGTGGTGGCGACGCTCGAGGAGCGGGGAGCCATCCTGCGGCTGACGGGTGTCGAGTCGAGCCGGGACGGGTGGAAGGGGCTCGACGGCCTCGCCGCCGAGCTCGCCCGAGAGACCGGCGTGGCGATCGGCCGCGACGGGCTCGAGGAGCTCGCGCGGCGCACCCTGCGCCAGGAGGCCGGCTTCGGCAAGACCGGAGTGGCCTCGGACTCGACCGCCCGCTTCGCGGCCGAGTACCGCAAGCTCGCCAACCTGGCGCAGGGCCTGGGTCGCGCGCGCATCGACGCGGCGCTGGTGGCCGAGGCGGTCGAGGACCGCGGCGAGGAGGACGTCTTCAAGATCCTCGACGCGGTGGGCGCCGGCCGGGGCGCCGAGGCGGCGGATCGCCTGCGTCGCTACCTGGCCTCAGCCTCCGACCCGATCGGAGCCCGGCTCTCCTTCTTCGGCCTGTTCGCCGGCTTCTGCCGCAACCTGACGGCGGTCTCCGGGATGGTGCGGGCGGTGGGCGTGCGCCCGGGCGAACGGAGCTACCCGCGCTTCAAGGAGCGCCTCGCCCCGGCCCTTCAGGGAGACCTCGACGGCCGTAAGAGCCCGCTGGCCGGCCTCCATCCCTATCGTCTCCATCGGGCCTACCTCGCCGCTTCCGGAATGGCCGAGGCCTACCTGGCACGCCTGCCCTGGCGGGTGCTCCAAACCGAGCTCGCCTTGAAGGGCGAGAGCGGCGACCCGGAGGCGGCCCTCGCCGAGCTGGTGGCCGAGGTGGCGGCCGCGCCGCGCCGGGCCCAGGGCCCTCCCGGCGCCCGGCCGGGTTGAGGCGGGGCTTCGCCAGACGCCCATGAACCTCGAAGCGATCGTCTCGACCTACGGCTACCTGGCCGTCTTCGTGGGAACCTTTCTCGAGGGCGAGACGGTCCTGGCGATCGGCGGCTTCTTCGCCAGCCGTGGCTACCTCGACCTGCGGTGGGTGATCGCCATCGCCTTTCTCGGCACCTTCTCGGCCGACCAGCTCGCCTTCCACGTCGGCAGGATCCAGGGCGCGAAGATCCTCGCCGCCCGGCCGCGCTGGCGGGCGAAGCTCGAGCGCCCCCTCGAGCTGCTGCACCGGCACCGGATCCTGCTCATCGTGGGCTTCCGGTACGTCTACGGCATCCGGATCATCACGCCCTTCGCCATCGGCATGAGCGGGGTGCGGCCGATGCTCTTCCTGCTCCTGGACCTGGGCGGGGCGGCGGTCTGGGCCACCGCCATGGCGACGCTGGGCTATCTCTTCGGCTACTCGGTGGAGGTCATGATCGGCAGGGCCGAGCAGTACGAGCTCTGGGTGGTGGGCGGGATCGCGGCCCTGGGCCTCGCCGTCTGGGGCCTCGTGCGCTGGCGCCGGGCCCGGGCGAGGAAGGCGGCCGGCTCGGGCCCGGGTGACAGCGGCTCGTCGACGCCGGAGTGAGATACTCGGGACAACGACCGGAACGGGAGAGACGCCATGGTCCAGCTCGATCTCACCGAAGAGGAAGCGCGCATCCTGGCCGAGATCCTGGAGAACGATCACTCCGACCTCCGCATGGAAATCGCCGACACCGACAGCATGGACTTCCGCGAGATGCTCAAGGGGCGCAAGGCCGTGCTCGCCAAGGCGATCGAAGCGCTCACGAGCCGGCCGCCGGGAGGCTGAGGAGCCGCCGGCTCACGCCCCCGAGCGGCGGGCGACCAGGACCAGGTCCTGGGAGGTCTCGGGATCGAAGGGGGAGCCGTCGAACCCGCCCAGGGCGCGCTCGGGCACGATCCCGGCTCCGGCGAGGGCCGCCTCGACCTCGGCCCGGCGCCAGCCGCGCAGGAGCACCTCGCGGCTGCGCTCGAGCCGGAGCGGCGGGTCGGCCCCCTGGGTGAGGACCAGGGTGCTCGGGTAGAAGCGCACCCGGCCGTCCGGCAGAGGGTCCATCAAGCGCAGAAAGACGAGCTCGCCCTCGTCCTCTCCGCAGTCACGGGGCCGGAAGCTCACCGGCAGGAAGCGGATCCGGCGATCGTGGATGCGGTCGTAGCTCAGGATCTGGAGCAGGAAGGGCGCCCCCGGTTCGAGGACCCGGGCGAGGGCGGCGGCGAACGCCGCCAGGCGCGCCTCGTCGGCCAGGTGGGGGAGCGTGTTGCCCAGGCAGAGGGCCGCGCCGAAAGGACCTTCGACCAGGCGGTCGACCTCGGCCATGTCCCCCTGGACGAAGCGCAGGCCCTCGGGGAGCGGCTCGTCGGTGGCGTCGGCGAGCATCGCCTCCGAGCGGTCGACGCCCACCACCTCGAAACCCGCCTCGGCCAGCGCCCGGGCGTGCTGTCCCGGACCGCAGCCGAGCTCCAGGACGCGGCGGGACGGCCCGTTGCCCAACACCTCCTCGATCAGCGGCCACTCGCGCCGGATCCGCTGCGGCCAGGCGATCAGCCGCCGGTACTCGACGCGGGAGTAGGGATCGTGCTCGCTCATGGCACCAGGGTACCGCCCTTCGGGAGCTCGCGCGACGGCGAGAGTCGAGATCAGGCCGGGGACGAGAGGGGTGTGGCCGCCCGCTCCCGGAGCGCCGCGGCGCTCGGTGACCGGTCCAGATCGAGGCCGGTGCTGGCGCGGAAGAGGGCCAGGACGTGGGCCTCGGTCGAGTCGAGGACGGGGAGGCCGGCGGGCCAGGTGGCGTGGGCCGCGAGGAGGGGGAGCTCCGTGCAGCCGAGGAGGACGCTGTCGGCGCCCGCTTCGAGAAGCTCCTGGGCGACCCCGGCGAAGCGCGCGACGGACGTGGGCTCCACCCTTCCCAGGGTGAGCTCGTCGTAGATCGTGCGGTGGATCGCCGCCCGGGCCTCCGGCGGCGGCAGGACCACCTCGAGCCCCCGCTCCTCGAGGCCGCGGGCGTAGAAGCCGTCCTCCATGGTGAAGGCGGTGCCGGTCAGGCCGAGGCGTCGGGCTCCGCTCTCCCGGGCCGCCTCGGCGACGGCGTCGAGGATGCTCAGGACCGGGATCCGCGGCTCGAAGTCCGGGAGCACCTTGTGCATGGTGTTGGCGGCGATCGCCACGAAGGCGCAGCCGGCCGCCGCCAGCGCCGCGACCTCGGAGCCGATCCCGGCGGCGATCTGATCCCATCGCCCCGCGTGCTGCCATGCGACGTAGGCCGCGAAGTCGACGTTCACGATCACGATCCGCGGCGAGCGCGCCCCGCCCAGCCGCTTCCGGGAGAGCTCGATGAGCCGCCGGTAGTAGACCAGCGTCGACTCGGCGCTCATGCCGCCCACCAGACCGATGGGAAGGAGATCAATGCTCATCGACTCATTATCCTCCCACGCCCTGGGACCCTTGGAGCGGGGGGGGGCGAGCAGGGTGTCCACAAGCCGTTTGCGTCCCAGCCGGTGTCGGGCCGGTCGATCCAGTGCGAGCAGAACGAACGCCCTCACCCCACGGATCGTGGTGGGGGGCACCACTCGCCGGCAGGGGCCGCTCCGGTGCTACACTAGGCAAGACTTTACGACACTACAGCCCGGAGGGGCGCCATGCGACGACGTGAGAAGCACGGCGGCATCTCGGTCCAGGCGATCGCGGGTCCGTTCGTCGTCCTCTTGGGTTTCGACGTGACGGCGGCCAAGCGCAAGGGCCTGCTCGGCTTCGCCATCCACCGCGTGGACCACACCGAGAACGAGGCTTTCTGGCTGAGGGGCTTCCGAACCTTCGAGGCGACCGCTCCCAACCCGCCGCCGGGGACCCTGGTCAGCACCATGGAGCACCCGATCCAGGCGTTCAACTGGGGGGACTACACCGCCAAGCCCGACCACCGCTACACCTACACGGTGCGCCCTCTCTACGGGAGCCCCGCCAACCTGAAGATGGGTCCGGAAACGGCGGTCACGGTCGCAACGCCCAACCCGGAGCAGGGCGACCACGCGGTGTTCTTCAACCGCGGCGTGGCGGGCAGCCAGGCCTACGCCCGCAAGTTCGGCAACCTGTCGCCGAAGGACCTAGAGGACGATCCGGTGAAGCAGAAGGCCGCCTACCGCTGGCTGTCCCGCGGGCTCGAGGAGGCGATCCTCGCCTTCATCGGCCAGGCGAAGGGGAGCCGGTTCGCGCTCCGGGCCTCCGTCTACGAGTTCAGCTGGCTGCCGGTCCTCGAGGCGTTCGGCAAGGCGTCGGACGCCGGCGCCGACGTCAAGATCGTCTACGACCGGCGCAAGCGGGGGCCGTTCGAGGCCACCGAGGCGGCGGCGGACGAGGCCGGAATCCGCGACCTGATGATCCCCCGGCGGACCAACAGCGCCATTTCCCACAACAAGTTCATCGTGCTGCTGCGCGACAGCGAGCCGATCGAGGTCTGGACCGGGTCGACGAACTTCACCGAGGGCGGCATCTTCGGCCAGTCGAACGTCGGGTTCGTCCTCCGCGACCCGGCCGTCGCCCGCCGGTACCACGACTACTGGACCCGGCTGAGCGCGGATCCAGAGTTCAAGGTGATCCGGCCCGCCAACGTCGAGGCGACGCCGGACCCGGAGGGCCTTCCGCCGCCCGGCGCGACGCCGCTCTTCAGCCCCCGGACCAGCCTCACCGCCCTCGAGTGGTACGGCGAGCGGATGGGCGCCGCCCGACGCGAGATTG
>CAZIIB010000138.1:0-8096 GCA_964539125.1 uncultured Thermoanaerobaculia bacterium
ACGCTCCCCAGGCGCGCTCGAGCAGCCGCCCGATGGCGGCCTCGTCGTGCTCCTCGTACTCGCGGATCAGCTCTTCAGTGGCGGGGTTGACAGCTCGCAGAGTCATGGCGTGGGCTCCTCTCTGTTCGGGATCTCACCGTCAGGTGATGCAAACGCCGGTCCGAAGGGCCGAGCGGACTTCTTCGCGCAACCCTCGGGAGGGGGCGTCCCCTTCCTCCCGCGACGGAGTGGGACGGATCGAGGTATCGACTCCGGACGGCCGTCGGTTGCCGGTCGCGCCGTTCGCCCTTCCGAGGCAGAGCTCGGCCGCTTCACGGGCTCGGTGCCACGAACACCGAGGACGGCGATCATCCGCCGCGAGGGGGCATTGTCTTCCCTCCCGTGGGGTGGGAAGGGGATTCTCGGGTTGCGGGGGGCATCCGATGCATCCACCGGCTTCGAGTAGCCGAGCCGGAGAGCGTAGCCGGGTGGCCCAGCGTGGGCGGGGGTCGATCCTCCGGCGCAGGCGACCCCGCTGAGGTCTCTGTGGCGTTCGAGGCGAACGCTTCTTTCAATTGGCGGAGAGGGAGGGATTCGAACCCTCGGTCCAGGTTACCCCGGACAACTGCTTAGCAGGCAGCCCTGTTCGACCACTCCAGCACCTCTCCGCGGGCCCCTGCGGGGAGGAGAGATTCTACGCTCCGGCGAGAGGCGGAGTCAAAGAAATCGGGAGTTGGACGCTGTCGCCGATCCCCGCTATCCTGTCCGAAGCAACCCGCGATCCGCTCGCTTCCAGGAGACCTCCCCATGACCGACCACCCTTCCCGCGCCGAGCGGGACCAGCTCGCCATCGACACCCTGCGCTTCCTCGCCGTCGACATGGTCGAGCGCGCCCACTCCGGCCACCCCGGAGCCCCCATGGGCCAGGCGCCCATGGCCTACCTGCTCTGGAGCCGCCATCTGCGCTTCGATCCGCGGCGCCCCGACTGGCCGAACCGGGACCGCTTCGTGCTCTCGTGCGGCCACGCCTCGGCGCTCCTCTACGGCCTGCTCCACCTGGCCGGCTACAACCTGCCGATCTCAGAGCTCCAACGCTTCCGGCAGCTCGGTTCGAAGACGCCAGGCCACCCGGAGCACGGGCTCACTCCCGGCGTCGAGACCACCACCGGCCCCCTGGGGCAGGGCCTGGGCAACGCCGTGGGCATGGCGCTGGCCGAGCGCCTTCTCGCCGCGCGGTTCAACCGGAAGCGCTTTGCCCTCTTCGACCACCGCACCTGGGTCTTGGCGAGCGACGGCGACATGATGGAAGGGGTCTCCTCCGAGGCGTCGTCACTCGCCGGACACCTGGCGCTCGGCAAGCTCAACGTCCTCTACGACTCCAACCGGATCACCATCGACGGCCCGACGGACATCTCGTTCACCGAGGACGTGGGGCGGCGCTACGAGGCGTACGGCTGGCACGTACAGCACGTGGACGACGGAAACGACCTCAAGCTCCTCGACCGTGCCATCTCCGCCATGGCCGCCGAGACCGAGCGACCGAGCCTGACGGTGGTTCACACCCACATCGGCTACGGCAGCCCCCACAAGCAGGACACACCCGAGGCCCACGGCGCCCCGCTGGGCACCGAGGAGGTGGCGGCGACCAAGAAGGCCATGGGATGGCCCGAGGAGCCGACCTTCCGGGTGCCGGAAGGGGCCCGGGATGCCTTCGCCGCCGCCCGGGAGAAGGGCGCGCGCCTGGCCGCCGAGTGGGACGCGGCGCTCGAGCGCTACGCCGCGGCCCATCCGGAAGAAGCCGGCGAGCTCCGGCGGCGCCTGGCCGGCGAGCTGCCCTCGTTCTGGCGGCGGCTCGTTCCCGACTTCGCCGAGGGTGATGGACCGATCGCCACCCGCAAGGCCTCGGGCAAGGTGCTCAACGCCCTGGCCGGTGCGATCCCCGAGCTGGTGGGCGGCTCGGCCGACCTGGCGGGGTCGAACGACACGACGATCAAGGGCGAGCCGTTCGCCTCGGCCGGTGAGCCGGGCGGGCGCAACGTCCACTTCGGGGTCCGCGAGCACGCCATGGGCGCGATCCTCAACGGTCTCGCCCTTTCAGGTCTCATCCGCCCCTACGGCGGCACCTTCCTCATCTTCTCCGACTACATGCGGCCGGCGATCCGGCTGGCGGCCTTGATGGAGCTGCCCGTCATCTACGTCTTCACCCACGATTCGATCTTCCTGGGCGAGGACGGCCCGACCCACCAGCCGATCGCCCAGCTCGCGGCGCTCCGCGCCATTCCCGGTCTGTCGGTGATCCGCCCGGCCGACGCCCGGGAGACCGCGGCCGCATGGCGGGCGGCCCTCGAGCACACCGACGGACCCACCGCCCTCTCCTTGACCCGCCAGGGGCTGCCGGTCCTGGCCGAGACCGCCGGGCGGGCGGCCGACGGGGTGCTCCGGGGTGGCTACGTCCTCTCCGAGCCCGAGGGCGGAAACGCCGAGGCGATCCTCCTGGCCACCGGATCGGAGGTCTCCCTGGCCCTCGAGGCGGCCGGAGTCCTCGCCGACCGGGGGCGCCGGGTGCGGGTGGTGAGCCTGCCGTCGTGGGACCGCTTCGACGCCCAGCCCGTGGGCTACCGGAGCTCGGTGCTGCCGCCGTCGATCCCGCACCGCCTGGCGATCGAGGCCGGCTCACCGCTCGGCTGGCACAAGTACGTGGGCGAGCGGGGTGGGGTCCACGCCATGGAGGGCTTCGGCGCCTCGGCCCCGTGGAAAGACCTGGCGAAGCACTTCGGGTTCACCGCCGAGGCGGTGGCCGATCGCTTCGAAGGGATGTTCCCGGACGGCGGCTGACGCGCGGGCTCAGGAGACCCGGGCCCGGTAGCAGAGGACCGATACCACCCGCACCTCCCCGGCGCCGGTCGGGACCACCTGGTGGGGCACGATGCCGCCCAGCAACAGGAGCGTCCGCCCCGGCGCGAGGCGGAGCGTCCGTCTCCCCTCCTCCGGGGCCTTCCGGATCGCCGGCAAGGGCTCCCGGGTGCGCTCCGGATAGAGGGCGAGGAGGCCGCCCTCCGGGTGCGCCTCGGGGCCGTGGTAGAGGCAGGTGATGACCGCCAGGTCGCAGGCTTCGACATCGCGGTGGAGGCCCAGGAAGTCCCCCGGCCGGTAGTAGGAGTAGCTCCCGCGGGCGCCCGTCGGGGCGACCTGAAGGCCCACCTGCCGAGACAGGAAGTCGATCACCCAGGGGGCGTGGTAGAAGGCGTCCTGGACCGCCCCGGCGGCGCTGCTCCGGTAGCGGCGCTCCGGACAGCCGCCCCGCCACACCTCGCCGTCCGGCCTCGCGGCCCGGTTGAGCGTGGCGCCGGCGAAACGGGCGAAGGCCTCCGCTCGCAAGCGGCGCACCAGCTCGGCGTCGGTCAGGCCGGAGGTGACAGTGAACCCTCCGCGCCGGAGAAGGGGCGAGGCGGCCAGGGCCGGCGGCACATCGGGCGCCGCCGACGGTGATCCCGCCCGGGGCACCGTTTCACGGGTCGAGGCGAGCATCGGGTGATCTCCCGGCTCTAGGGCCCGAACCCTCCGGCGCCGCCGTCGAAGCGGGTGGGGCCGAACTCCGGCGGCGGCGTGAAGGTCACCGCGGCCACCTCGCGCGCCACCTCCTCGGGCATCGCCTCGGCGGGGAGCTCCAGGGTCACGTCCCCCCCCGCGCGCCGCCAGCCGAGGGCGCCCTCGACCGCTTCGACCGGGAGCTCGAAGACCCGCTCGAAGCGCGACGCCGGGGCGGTGACGGCGAAGCTGTTGCCGACGAGCTCGCCGACCTCGAACCCCGCGGCGGCGAAGAAGCGGCGCACCCGATCGACGGCCTCGGCCGCCGGGCGCAGGCGTTCCACGTTGGCCGCGGTGATCTCGGCGTCGGCCAGCCGGGCACCGGCCGCCGGCCGCAGGAGCACCTGGGCGGAGATCTTCCGGCTCGTCTCGGCGTCGCTCATGAGGTCAGCTCGTCAAAGCAAGGCTCAGATAGTGGGAGCCGTCGCTCACCATATACCGGTTGGCGACGAGGGAGTCGAGAAACGCCCCGACGCGCTCCGGGGAAATCTCGACGTCGGGGAACGAGCGGTGCAGCGACCGGACGACCGCCGCCGGCGTCCGCAACTCGCCGCAGTACTCGTAGGCGGCGCGTTCGGGTCCGGCCAGGGTCAAACGGGGCAGAACGGCATCGGAGCGGCTGTCGCTCAGGACCAGGCGGCCGTCTCCAGTCGCCCTCGCCCGGAGCTCCCCCGGCTCCGGGTCGCGACGCCACCTCTCGACGTGGCGGATCACCGGCTCGCTCACCCGCCGGGGGTCGACCGAGGCGTCGTAGTCGAAGTCGAAGTAGTAGGCGATCCGCCGCAGGCTCGCGTCTTCGAAGGGATAGAGATAGCGATACGGGACCATCGGCCGGACGTTCACGAAGCCGAAGGCCTGCGGGTCGACGTGGTACGGGCTGAAGCGATCGAGGCGCACCGGGCCGCAGGCGCCCGGCGCCTCCAGGAACCGGATCGCTCGCAGCAGCTCGAGGCAGTCGGCGTAGTCCTCGGCGGTCTCGCCGGGGAAGCCGTAGAGCAGGTTCCAGTCGACCCGTACGCCGGCCTCGCGGCACCACTTGAGGAGCTGGACGTTCCGCAGGCCGGTGGTGCCCTTGCGCATCAACGCCAGGACGTGGTCGCTCAGGCTCTCGATGCCCGGCTGGATGCGCCGCACCCCGGCCGCGGCGAGGAGCCTCACCTGCTCCCGGCTGAGGTTCGCCTTGACCTCGTAGAAGAAGCTCACGCCTCGGGAGCGGCGGGCGAGGGCCGGGAGCAGGCTCTGGAAGTACCGCATGTCGAGGATGTTGTCCACCGCCTCGAGGCGGTCGAGCCGCCAGCGATCGACGAGGTACTCCACCTCCTCCAGGGCGCGCTCCTGGCTCTTGGACCGAAAGACCATCGACGAGCCGTTGAGGCCGCAGAAGGTGCAGTGGGACTTGTCCCCCCACCAGCAGCCCCGGGAGGTCTCGAAGAGCAGCGTCGGCAGCACCCCGTTGCCGGCGGCGCTCGCGTGCAGGGCGGCGAAGTAGTCGTCGAAGTCGGGGAAGGGAAGGGCGTCGAGGTCGCGGGTCAGCCCAGGGCGTCCGGTGAAGACGCTCTCGCCGCCGCGCCGGAAGACCAGGCCGCGAACCGCGTCCGGACGGAAGCCGTTCCCGCCCAGGACGCCCTCGACGAGGCGCGGAAAGCTCTCCTCCGCCTCCCCTGAGCAGACGTAGTCGACGAAGGCGAACCGGCGGTGGAGCTCCCACCCCATCTCGTCTTCCCAGTTCGCCCCGCCGAAGGCGATGGGCAGGCGCGGGAAGCGCGCCTTGATCCGTGCCGCCAGGGCGAGGGAGGCCAGGTTCTGCTCGAAGGTGGAGGTGAACCCGACCAACCCGTAGCGCCGCCAGTCGACGCTCGCCAGGCAGTGGTCCAAGAACGGCTCGACGTAGTCGCGCAGGTGGAGCAGCCGGCGGATCGAGGTCGCATCGAGCTGCCACTGGCCCTGGAGCACCTCCCGCACGTAGGCGGCGTCGGCCTCCGGGCGCTCGCCATAGAGGCCGACGCCGAACATCCAGTCTCCTGCGAAGGCGGTGTACGGCAGCTCCGAGGAGACCCACAGGTAGTCCTCGCATCCGATGAGGTCGGCGAAGGCGAAGCCGAGGTAGCCGACCTCGCACCCCACACCCCGGCCCTCGAGCAGCGGCTTGAGCAGGCTGAGCCCCAGCGCGGGCCGCTCGAGGGCCCCGAACGGCATGCTCAAAAGCAGGACTCGATCCATGCCCGGACCTCGCCGCCCTCGGTCAGAGCTTGTCGGGGTCGAGCTCCGAGTCGACGATCATCTGCTCGAGCGACTCGACCTCCGCCTCCGAGAGCCCTGCCTGCGGCTCCTGGCCCGCCTGCGCCCCCGCTCCCGGTTGACCCTCGACCGGCGGGCCCACCGGCTGGATCGGCACGATCGGCTCGATCGGAACCGGCGTGATCGGGCGGATCGGCAGCGGGGTGACCGGTTGCACCGGCTGGATGGGCAGCGGGGTGATCGGCGTCACCGGGACGGGCGTGATGGGCAAGGGCGTGATGGGCAGCGGCGTGATGGGCTCGATCGGCAGCGGCGTGATCGGCGGCTTGATGGTGATCGGGGTGATCGGCCCCAGGCACCGCAGCCGTGCCACCAGCGCCGCCTTCTGGGCATCCACCAGGCCGGCGCCCGTCGCCAGGTCGTAGCCGGGACCGGCCGAGTGGTTGAAGATCGGGTTGTTCTTGCCCTTGGTGACGTCGCGGGCCGTCTTCATCAGGATGTCCCGCACCTCCTGCGGCGTGAGCTTGGCGCACGCCTGCTTGATGAGCGCCGCCGCGCCAGCGAGCTGCGGCGCCGCCGCCGACGTGCCGCTGAACGCCGCCCATCCGTCGTTGGCGGTGGTCTCGTCGCCGTTGGGGTGGGTGCCTCCGGAGAGCTGCTGGTCGATGTCGTCGCCGGGCTCGATCGGCAGCATGATGTATTCGGCGTGGGGCAGCAGGCCCACGAGGCCGCTCAGGTCCGGCACGTTGCGCCCGGGGTAGATGTTGCTGGCGAAGCCGCTGGCGTAGTCCGAGGCCCGGAGGCTCTCGTTCTCCTCCATGTACACGCCGCCCGCGGAGATCACGTCGGGGTGCTGGCCGGGGAAACCCCAGTGGCCGTTGCCCGCCGAGAAGACGACCACGATCCCCGAGGCGACCGCCGCCGCGATGGCGGCCGCGAGGGCCTGGTCCGCCGCCGACAGCGGCCCGAGCTGGTTGCTGCTCCCCCAGCTGCAGGTGATGATGTCGGGCTTCAAGCCGACCGCGGCGTTGAAGGCGCCGATGCTGTTGACGAAGTTGATCTTGACCGGCAGCAGCTCCGCGTCGGGCGCCACCGCGAAGATGTTGGCCGACTCGCCGGTGCCGTGGCCGCTCTCGTCCTTGAGCGGGTTGGCGGCTCCCGGCCCCAGAACCACCGGGGCCACCCGGTAGCCGCGGCCGGTGAAGTACGGGTGCTTGTAGTGGCCCGAGTCGACCATGGCGACCCGCACCCCACGGCCGGTGAGCCCGGCGCGGTGGGCCCGGTCGGCGTTGGTGGCCAGGGAGATGCCGGCGGGCACCCGCAGGTGCCAGTACGCCTTGCGGGGCGGGAACATCGACGGCGCGGCGAAAAAGTACCGCGGCTCCTCCAGGGCGACGCCCTCCAGGAGATCCTGGAAGTCGGTGCCCTCGGTCGGGATGAGACCCGGCACCTCGCTGCCGGGGCACTCCAGGAAGGTCGCGGTGGTCTCGCCCTCCATGGGCTTGATGACCGGCCGTTCCTCGGGAACGATCGAGCTCTTGAAGGCCTTCTCGAAGGTCGCCCTGCTGCCGGCGATGTTGATCGAGATGGAGCTCACCTGGAGCACGTCGAAGCCCGCTTCCTGGAGCCGCCGGGCCGCGGCGGCCAGGATCTCGCGCTCCGACGCGAAGTGGCGGACCGTTCCGGCGCCGATCTGCGACTGGGCCGCGAACAGCGACACGCCGCCCGAGGAGCGGGGAGACGCCTGCGCGAAGATCCGTTCCGGCATCTTGTAGCCGGCCGGCACGGAGTAGGTCTTGGTCGTCGACTTGCTCGCGCCCTTCGCCTTGGCGCGAGACGCCTTCTTCTTTCCGGATGAGGCCGCTTGCTTCGCCATCGCTTGCTCCTTTCACAGGGCTCCAGCGGCGGGAGGGTCGTTGGATCGCCTTTCGCGTATCCATACAGTTGCCACCCACCGGCAAACGATGGACAACGTCGCGCGAGCGCGTCGCGCGGCTCACTCGTAGCGCAGGGCCTCGATCGGCTCCAGGCCGGCGGCTCGGCGGGCGGGCCAGAGCCCGAAGAACACCCCCACCAGCCCCGAGAACCCGAAGGCGAGGAGCACCGCCTCGGGCGAGATCGCCATGTTCCAGCCCGCCACCCGCTGGAGGGCGAGGGAGCCGGCCATGCCGGTCAGGAGGCCCAGACCGCCCCCGGTCAGGCAGAGCACCAGCGCCTCGATCAGGAACTGGAGCAGGATGTCCTGCCGCCGCGCCCCAAGCGACTTGCGGAGCCCGATCTCGCGGGTCATC
>CAZIIB010000139.1:0-8093 GCA_964539125.1 uncultured Thermoanaerobaculia bacterium
CCCTGGGCCCCCGCCGCCCTCGCCGCGCCGCCGCCGCCGCGGTCCGAGGCACCCTCTCCGATCCTGGTGGCCTACAGCTTCGACGACGAGCTGGTCGACACGGGGCCGGACACCTTCCGGGTGTTCGAGTCTGCGCGCGGAACGGTGAGGCTTTCCGAGCTGTTCCGCGTCAGCGGCATGCGCTCGGTGGAGATTCGCGACCGCGCCGGCGACGGCGACTTCCCGGAGCTGCAAGGACGATTCCCGCTTCGGCGCGACGGAACGCTCTTTCTCCACTTCGACCTGCTGGTCGCGGATCCCTCGCAGGAGCTCAACGTCGCCCTCGCCGGGCCCGCCGGCTTCCGCCTCGGGCGGGACGGCATCGCCTTCTGGCTCGCGGTTCGGGACGGCGCGCTCTACCACACCTCGGACAGCATTCCCCGGCGTCTGCTGGAGGTGGAACCGTTCACCTGGTACGAGGTCGACCTGGAGTACCGGGTGGCCGACGGGGTCTACGACCTGCGGGTACGGCGCGAGGGGGAGGACGCCCCGCGGGTGGCGCTCGAGGGGGTGCCCAACGCCGCCCGCCTCGCCGGCTCGGCGGTCGACACCTTCTCCTTCATCGGCGATCCGGGCACCGACCGCTCGAACGTCGACTACTACGTCGACGACGTGGTGATCGCCAGCACCCGTGAGGCGGCGCAGCTACCGTTCGTCGCGCCGGGGCGCCGCCACACCTTCGTCGACCTGCTCGAGCGCTATCGCGGCGCCCCGCCTCGCCTGGAGTGCGTCCCGGCCGCGGCTCCCGGCGACTTCGGCCTCGACGCCTCCCGGCTGGCTGCGCTGCGGCGCAGCGGGCAGCTCCAGGCGCTGGGGCGCGCGCTCGCCGACCAGGTCGTCGACGAGGAGGCGAGCGCCGGCTCGACTCTGCGGGCCGTGCTCGACTGGCGGGCCGGCTGTCGCGCGTTGACCACGGAACGCTTCGGCTCCGCGCTCAAACGCTTCGATCGCGCGGCCGAAACCCTCCCGGGCCCGTTGGTGGCCGTCTCGCGCGCTCTCGCTCTGAGCGGCCTCGGACGGCGGGAGGAGACGGCCGCGGCGCTGGATCAGGTGCCGGCCTCCTGGCGCGACGATCCACGCTACGGCCTGGCGCTCGCTCGCATCGGGGCGCGCGACGGGCACCTGGAGGAGGCGCACCGCTGGGCGGAGTGGAGCCGCGGCGCGGCAGCCAGGGTCGCGGCCAGATCAGGGGCCGCCTCGCCGCCGGACGCCCCGCGGCCCGGCACCGCCGTCGCCCGTCTCGCGGCCCGGGAAGCCTTCTACCTCGAGATGCTGGCAGGGAACTTCGACGCCGCCTTCGATCTCGCCACCGCCGCGAGGGCCGGGGAGGCGGCGCAGGGAGGATCGCTCGACCGGGGCGAGCTCCGAAGATGGGACGAGCTGGCCGGCGACGCGGCGTTCGCCGCGGGCCGGCTCGACGAAGCCGAGCGCCGCTACCACGCTGCGGGCGGCGAGGCCGACCCGCGCCTCCTGCTCAAGCTCGCCGACGTCGCCTGGAAGCGCGGCGACCACGAGGCCGAGCGCCGGCTGCGCGAAACGGTCTACGGCTCTCTGCGGCAGCAGGCACCTCAGGCGGAGCACCCGGTGCCACTCATAGCTCCGCGCCCTCCAACGCGGGGTCGGCCGCGAGCGTACGCTGCAAGGCGTCGCGCCGGGAGCCCGGCTCGAGCTGGACGAGGCCCGCTTTCGTCCGCTCGAGCTCCAGCGTCTTGCGAGCGTTCTCCAGCCGATCGCGCTGGGGCGCGTCGAGCGCCCCGGGCTCGAGCTGCTCGACTCGATAGAGCACCGCCGAGGCTTCGTCGGCGCGGCCGTTCTGAAGGTACTGCTCGGCGGACGTGAGGTAGCCCTTCGCGGCGTCCGCCGAACGGCCGCTCTGCTGGTAGGCGCGGGCGAGCGAGGCGTAGAGCGAGGGCACCAGGGCGGGCCCGTCTCCGTTGAGGCGGTCGCGGGCCTCGATCGCGTGGCGCCACTGGAAGATGGCGCTCTGGGCGTCGTACGCGCTTCCCCACTCCTCCTTCGCCTGGAAGATGCTGCCGAGCAAGGTTGGGCAGCGGCGGGCACGGCGAGCACCAAGAGAATCGGAACCGCGGCTCCCAGGCGCCGCCACCGGGCGCCGGGCTGCCACCGGGAGTCCGGAGAACGGTTCATGGTGGGCCTCCCCGTCTGAACAAGGCTTCGTCGTCGATCGTGTCGATCGCCGGAGGTTGATAGGTGACGAGGTAGAGCCCGCCCGGCGTCAGCCCGGGCAGATCGGTCGAGGAGGGCAGATCCTTCACCTCGACGACCAGGGCCTGGAGGATCTGCGGGGTACCCTGCGGCGGAAAGGCGGCCGGAGCCTGGTGACCCACAGCGGAGATCTCGAAGCGATCGTTCGCCCGCCGGCACAGAACCTCGAAGAGGAACGTTCTCAGCTCCTGGAAGTCGCTCCAGGGAAGGGCGGCGACCAGGGTCGGGGGATCGGCGTCCCGTTGCAGCCAGAGGGCGCGAGCCAGCGGCATCTTGCGCTACGGCCTCACCGGGTTCCGCCACCTCGTAGCGCCAGAACCCGAGCCGGGGGTGGACAAGCTGGAAGGAGGAGCCTGGCAGTTCCTTGGCGGGCCCGCCTCCCCTCCGGCCCGGCTTCCCTACATCACCGTGAACGGCGGGACGAAGGTGGAGACGTCCTTGATGAAGCTCGCCGGCCGGCCGGACTTCGGCCCTTCGTCGGGTACGAGGTCCGTGCAGGTTCCGTTGTCCTCGAGCTGCGAGCGGGCCGTGAACGGCATGTTCGGCCCGGCCGGGGCGATGTAGGCGTCGCCGCCCTTGAGGAACGTGTCCGGGATCAGGTTCTGGAGGAAGGCGTGGTCCTCCGCCCAGGCCTGGCCGCCGCTGCCGCCGCAGGTGTCGTCGTCGAAGTAGAGCGGGAAGGTGTCGGAGATGCCGCCTAGCGCGTCGTGGCCGACGGTCATTGCGAACTGGACCCCGCCCTCCTCGAGGACCACGCGGTTCGGGACGTAGAAATCCCCGACGAGCTGGGGCACGGGGCTGCTGTCGTAGACCTGCTGCAGGCCGCCAGGGCCCGGCGGGCCCGGGGGTCCCGGCGGGCCGGGCGCGCCGTCGGCTCCGTCGGCTCCGTCAGCGCCTGGTGGTCCGGGGGGTCCGCCGGGTCCCGCGGGTCCCGGCGGGCCGGGAGGACCCTCCGGACCCTGCGTGCCAAGGGTGACGTCGATGGCGTAGATCTGCGTCGCCGCCGGCCCGGAGCGGACGATCAGGAGATACGTCCCCGGATCGGAGGCCGTGAGCTGCGCTTGGATGGTCGAGTCGGTGGACGAGACGACGGGCTGATCGGCGAACGTGCCCGCCAGATCCCCTAGCAGGACTGTCGGGGCCGCTCCGAAGTGGGTTCCTTCGATGTGCAGGGTCCCGGCGTCGACGTCCGCGACGACCTGGGTGACCACGAGCTGGGGCGGTGGGTTGCCTCCGCGATCGGCGCGGGCCGCCGATCCGGCCACAGCGACAAGCACCACGAACGACACCATGAGTCGGGTTTTCATGAGGCGCCTCCTTGGTCGAAAGCTGGGAGCGCTCGAGGCTCTCCGGGCCCTCCGACCAGCGCTCCAGATCATCCGATACCTGCTCCCGACGCTACCACGAGGGATCGGCCTCGGGCGGCGGCGCTCAGCCGGGCAGACGGGTGACCCGCTGGCGGAACTCATTCGAGGCGAGGATGTCGTTGATCACCGCCTCGTAGCGGGCCCGGCGCATGTCGCTGCCGTACGTCTGGAGCCCCGAGGGGTCGGGATCCCGGCCGAGGAGGGCGCGATAGAAGTCCCCGAGCAGCTCCTCCGGCTGGCTCCGCCCGCGGTGCTCGTTGAACTGCGGGTCGTTCAGGAGCGCGTGGACCAGGTTGCGGGTGCCCTCCCGCCGGACCTCGTCGGCCGCGGCGGCGAGCCACCGGGGGTCGGGATCACGGTCGATGATGGCGCGGTAAATGGATGCGGCCACCAGCTCCGGGCGGGTGCGAAGCGCCAGTCTGCCCTGGTCGCCCCCGCCCCGGCGGGCCCTCTCGCCCACCTGGATGTTGAGGTGTCGATCGAGGTTCATGTTGTTGGGCACCCAGTAGAGGACGTCGCAGCTCCCGGTGCGCCCCCCGGTCTTGAGCGTGATCGTGCCGTGCGAGAAGTCCTCGAGCTCGACCAGGCCCCGGCAGGATTGGTCCAGGTCGAACCCGAAACGGAAGTTCGCTTGGGGAAACTGGCGGCCGAACTGGTCCTCGGCCTCGGCCTCGATCTCGATCCGCTGGCGGAGCGGGAGGTAGAGGGTATCCCCGTTGATGGATCCCTGACCGGGAACCCGCAGGTGGGTCCCGGCGACGACCGGCTGGCTCCACCGGTTCATGTCGATCTGGGCGTGGGCGGGCAGTACGGCGGTGGCCGCTGCGAAAGCAACGAGGGCGGTGACGGAGATGCGAGAACGGCTCATCGTCGATTCCTCCTGTTCGTGGGTCCGGCACGTCGATCCTACGGCGGTCCCAGATGTGTGCTCGGAACCTCCAGGAAGCAGGAATCGTGCCGCCGGCCTCAGATCACCGCTCGCCTCGACAGCGCCCAGCCACCGGCGGTGACGAGGAGCATCGCCAGGAGGGTGAGGCCCAACCCGTCGAGGGTCGGGATCTCCGCCAACGCCGGCGCCATGACCGCCATCCAGGTTCCGCCACCCCCGGCGTAGGGGCCGGTCTCGTTACCGAAGTCCCCTCCGAGGCTCTTCATCCCGTCACCGGGGCAGCCGCTGAAGTACGACGTACCGAGCGGTCCGCTGCTGAGCATTCCGTCGACGCAGCCCTTCTCGTCGACCGTGCCGGTCAGCGAGGCGGCCATGATCGGTGGGCAGGCGGCCGGGCCGTCGAAGAGCTGGAGCAGCGGAGTCCCACTCAAGGACGAGCCCATCTGTTCGAGGACGACCTGACCGAAGAACATGCAGGTGCCGCCGTCGTCGGGCAGGTCCGCGTAGGTGGTGAGGTTCCATTTGCCGCTCAAATCGGGCACCTGGGCGGCCGCGGGAACAGCGAGGCCGAGGAGCACAATAGCCACTGCGGCGGAGGGATGACGTGCCATGCCGACCTCCTTGCTGGGTGTGCAGTCCGGTTCCTGCCTGGGCAAATTCTAGCGTCGCCGCCCGGCTCCCGCAAGCCATGGGGACGGTCTTCACTCTTCGGTTCGGTCGAAGCGCCCGAGGACGTCCCGGAGGCGGCGCTCCTCGAGCTTCACGCGGATGGCGAGGACGATCGGGCGGTCGAAGAGGCCCATCCGAGGAAACGGCTGGCACTTCCTCTGCTTGGCTCACTCTCTACGTCGGGACGTCCTCCAGCTTCCTCGCGATGGGAGCCAGGCTCTTCAGCACGTCGGCGGCGGGCAGGGTCTCGCCCTTCCTGAGGGCCTCGGTCGGACCGTCGAACAGCGGCGTGAGGAAGAGGCGCGAGCCCTCGCGGTCCCCAGGAAGTAGAGGTTGAGCGCTGGAATCCGGACTGCGAACGCCGGGGCCCCTGACGGTCCCGCCGCAGCCTTGACCCTCGAGCGCTGCTCATCGAGAAGACGCGCCAGGCTCGGCTTGCCGAAGCTGACGGCCTGCCGTGACACCGAGAAGGCGCCCGGCGCTGCCGTAGACGGCGGTGTTGTCGAGCGGTGCGATACCGATCTCCGACACGTCGTTCTCGACCGCGAAGTGGTAGCGGTTCTCGAACCTGGGGGAACCGTAGATCAGGTTGATGAAGTCGTAGTCGTCCCCGAACGAGGCATAGAAGCGGTTGGTGACCGCGGGGATCGACGCCGCGGCGAAGAAACCGGCATCGTGGATGTCGACCAGGTGGTCGGAGGACTGGAGATCGGCCGCCACCGGGCGCAGGCTGACGGCGGGGACGGCGGGCGTCAGGACGTCGACGAACAGGTCGTACTGAGCTTCCATCGCGGCCCCGTCGTAGAGCCGGAGGTAGCCGCCGAAGTTGCGGTCGACGGCGGTGGCGTCGAGGCCGAAGGTCGCTTGGGCGGCGAGGCCGACCGTGTAGGTGCCGTCGCCGGCCACGGCGTCGGGCGCGACGCCGTCATTCAGGAGATCCACCCCACTGCCGGTCGCGGCCAGCTCGAGCCGGACGGCCGTCGGGCTGCCGTCCACGTCGACCTCGAGAACGACGATCGAGGTCGTGCCGGCCACGACGACCGGCAGCGTGAAGCGGTAGGACTTGACCTCCATCTCGCCTCCCTCCCTTCCCGGCGAAGACCACCCCAGTCTCCGAAACGCCGCGAAAGCTCGAGCTTCCTCACCGGGCGAAGTGCTCGGCACCTTCTCGGCACCGGATCTCTGCCGAGCAGCGCCTGGCAACTCCTCGGTCGGTGGCTCGTAAGAAGCAACCAGAAAGACGGGAGACGCTCTCCCGGGCCGGGGTGCACCCGGGCCTCGGCCGGGTTCCGGAGCCACCGGTCGTCTCCCCGGAACGTCCATTGCTGAGGGGTAATCGGGAGGATCGCCATGATCACTTTCATCACCCTGTTTCTCGGCCTGGTCACCGGGCCGCACCAGGTCCAGGTCGCGGTCGGTGAGCCGGTGGCCGCGGTCGAGTTCCGACTGGACGGCGAGCAGGTCGCGGTGGATCGCGACGAGCCGTGGTCCGCCCAGTGTGATTTCGGTGCCGAGCTCCGCCCGCACCGTCTCACCGCGGTCGCTCTCGACGAGGCCGGCAAGGAGCTCGAGCACGTCGATCAGTGGATCAACCTCCCGCGCTCACGAGTCGAGGCGGGTCTGGTGGTCGAGAACGGCTCCGAGGGCAAGAGGAGAGCCCGCCTCGTCTGGGAGAGCATGGAGCAGGAGCGGCCGGTGTCCATCGCCGTCACCCTGGACGGGAGCCCGCTGGCCGCCGGCGCCGACGGCACCTACCCCCTCCCCGCCTTGAACTGGCGGGACCCCCACGTGCTCCGCGCCGAGCTCGTGTTCCCCAAGGACGAGCGCTCGCACGTCGACGCGGTGATCGGCGGCGAGCTGGGCGAGGGAGTGAGCGTCGCGATGACCGCCGTCCCGGTGCGGGTCACCGGGCGCGACGAGCCGACGACCACCTCCCTGAAGGGGGCCTTCCGGGTCGGAGACGAGCCGGCCAAGGTGATCGCGGTCGAGCAGGGCGGGGCGAAGCTCGTGGTGGTCATCGAGGAGAGCGCGGTCCTCAGCCTGGGCGGCTACGGCCGGATGCTCGACCTCACTCCCGGGTTCGCCCGAACCGGGATCCGGCTGGAGGCGGACGACGCGGTGCGCTTCCTCTCCGCGAACCCGACCCGCGTCGCGAGCGGATCGCTGCCCTACGATCTCTTCCCCATCTCGACGCCCTTCACCGAGAAGGACGGCGAGCTCCCCTACCTGCTGACCCACGTCGACCTCGGTTTGGCCGGCGCCGGCCAGCAGCTCGCGGATGCCGTGGCCACCGCCGGCGTCCAGGCGGCGGCCGGCAACCGGCGCCGCGCCGTGCTCCTGATCCTCGGGCATCGGTGGGAGGACAAGAGCCAGATCTCGGTGGCCGGTGTGACGCGCTACCTCGCCAGCCTCGGGGTTCCCCTGGTGGTGTGGACCACGGGGGCGGCTCAGAGTCGGACGATCTCCGACGACCGGCTGCCGGTCACGGTCAAGACCGAGTGGGGGCCAGGCCGAAACATCGCCTCGATCACCCGGTTGCTGGAGAACGCTCGCGGGCTCCTCGAAACGCTCTCCGAGCAACGGATCGTCTGGGTCGAGGGCAATCACCTGCCGACGGCGATTCGGCTGGTGAAAGGGGCCAGGGGCATCGAGCTGAACCGCTGAGCGCGCGGCCCGAGGACGGGCCGAGGGGACGCCGAGGCCGGCCGCCAGATCTTCCTCAACGACGGATCCAACCTGACGATCGCCGCCGGCAAGTGCAACGTCTGCCACAGCAACGCGGGCGCCGACCACGTGGACGGCGGAAACCGGAGCTTCGACATCGGCATCGAGGAGGTGCCCTCCCCGACCCCCTCAGGCCTGGGCCCGCCTCAGCAACAGCCAGCCGCCGACCGCGAGGGTGA
>CAZIIB010000140.1:0-8037 GCA_964539125.1 uncultured Thermoanaerobaculia bacterium
AAGACGACCCGCCACGGGCTCACCAGTCGAGCTCCTCCACGCACTCCTCGAGGGGAGTCTCCAGCCCTTCACGTATCGACTCGCCCATCCCGGGGATCGACAGCAAGTGGAGCGTCTCCTCGATCGCCCGCCAGTCCGACTCCGAAAGCAGCACGCCGCTCGAGCGCCGCCCCGTGATCTGCACGGGCTCACTGGTCACGGCCACCTCGTCGAGGAGGCGATAGAGCGTCTTGCGGGCTTCGGTGGCGGAGACTGTCTTCATGAGCCGAGCGTACGGGAAAACGTACGTTGAGTCAAGCGCGAGGGGAGGCCAAGCCCGTTCTTCAACTGACCTCCCGGTGGCGCGTCCGAGGGTGTGCCAGGGGCTTCCGAGCTGCTGCTGAGGGAGTGCCAATGACTTAGGGAGAAGGTTCCCTTGTCTGAGGACAATCGGGCTGCTTTTCGCGAGTTTCGGGGTGCCTTGGATGGTGGTGAGCGAGGGATTCTGGCGACTTGGCACGCTTCGAGGTCCTGGATGGAGCTCCGCAGACGCACCCCTGCCCTGCCCCGAGCTTCGATCGGGGCGAGCCGTGCTCACAGATTGTCCCTGGCCGCCGGAGTCGGGCTGCTATCCGGGGGCTTGGTGTGGGACATAGGGCATGCCCGGTGGAAAGCTGCCTGCGGGAAATCGAACGTCGGCGACTCCCTGTCGTAGGAGCTCGGCGGCGTCGCGGAACGCCGCAGCGAACGCCCGGTACGCGTCCCCCAGCCGCCGCCACCCATCCCGGGTCGCGGCGTGGAAGCGGGGCGCTGGAGAGCGGGCGAGCTTCTCCGGCCTCTCGTGTGGCGGCCGCCGGCAAATCGCCTTGATGCCCAGCACTTCCTGGCCATCGGCTCGGCGCCGCGCGTCGTTGTCTCGCTCGATCGTGTCGATGAGATTGCCCAGGAGCTCCTTGACCTCGTCGTCGGGCAGCCCTCTCCAACAGGGAAGCGGCGACAGCGTCACGCTCTCCGTCTCGGCGAAGTCCTCGAGGGCGACCCGCTCGCCCCGGAGCCTTGCTTCGTAGAGAGCGGTTCGGTTGTACCAGATTCCCTCGAGCAGCCGGCCTTCGAGCATCGCCTGCGCGCTGTGGACGCCGGGCCAATCCCGGAGTCGGGCCACGAGGTCTTCCTTGACGGAGTTCTCGAGCACGTAGCGGAGCCTGGAGACCTGGGCCTCCGTCTCGTCGGAGACCGGGATGTGCCGATACCGGCGAGCCCAGAACGGGCCTGTCCATTCGTGGAGGTCTCCCGCTTCCTTGGCGATGTTGGTCTGGACGAAGCGCATGAACCGGACGAGTTGGCCCGGCTCCTTCGGCGAGAGGAGCAGGTGGTAGTGGGTGCTCAGGACGACGATGGCGTGCATCTCCATGGACTCCCGCCGCTGGGCGCGGCCTACGACGCCCAGGATCCTCCGGTTGAGCTCGCGGCTCGGCCGCAGCAGGGCTCTGCCCTGGATGGTCCGGCACGTGACTTCGACGAGCCCACCGGGCGGGGTCCAACGCAAGGGTCTTCCCATATCCAGTAGGACGGAAGATCAAGCCGCGAATCTTGCAGCAGAGACCCAGAAGCGCCGACTCCCGGGAGACGGGTGGCACACCCTTCCGACCGTTGCCGATCGCCTGCGCTTGCGTTTTGCATCCCAAGCTGGCAAAATGCCTGCATGGGGATTCAGATCACCGTCCGTGACGTGCCTGGTGAAGTGCGGGACGAGCTCGCCGCCCGCGCGGCGCTCCAGGGCAAGTCGATGCAGGAGTACCTGAGGGGCGAGCTGGAGCGGCTCGCCTCGCGACCGCCGGTCGAGAGAATGCTCGCGCGGATCAGGGAGCGCAAGGCGCTGACGGCGAACCGGATCCCGCCGGAGGAGATCCTCGCGAGTCGAGACGCCGACCGCCGATGAGCGCGGTCGTCGACGCCTCGGTGTTGGTCGCTGCCACCGCCGATTCCGGACCCGAAGGGGCCTGGGCCGAGGAGCTCGTGAGCCGCCGAAACCTGGTGGCACCCGACCTGGCCCTGGTCGAGGCGACCAACATCCTCCGCCGGCTCGAGGCGGCGGGTCGTCTGGAACGGATCGAGGCGGGCGCCGCAGCGCGCGACGTTCTGCAGCTCGACCTCGAGCTCGTCCCCTTCGCGCCGTTTGCGGATCGGGTCTGGGAGCTGCGCCACAACGTCACGAGCTACGACGCCTGGTACGTCGCGGCAGCCGAGGAGCTCGACCTGCCCATGGCCACCCTCGACCGAGCCTTGGCGGCTGCCTCCGGCCCGCGCTGCCGCTTCCTTCTTCCACCCCTCTCCTGACGGAGGCGGTTCGGCTGCCACTCCCTCGTCTCACTGCCCCCAAGATGTGTGCGGGAGGAGTGCCACGGAGTTCGAGTAGCCGGCTTCGACGTAGGATGACCCAGGAGAGCGGCAGCGATTCGCGTTCCAGGAGGTCACGACATGCCGACGTTTACAAACCCTGAAGTGCGCGACGTGCTCGCGGTCCTCGATGCCGAGGTCCGAGCCGTGGCGACGGGGAGCCTCGATGGGTACCTCGCGACGCTCCACGACGAGGCCATCTTCCTCCCGCCCAACGAGTTTCCGAAGAGGGGGCCGGAGCTGCGGTCCTGGCTGGGTGAGTTCCTCGAGCGAGCCGAGGTGCAGTGGCAGGGGCTTCGAGAGCAGCGCGTTATGCTGACGAGGATCTCGAGGATCCAGGACGGCTGCTCGCAACGGAGGGTTCGACATGTTTCTGACGCTTCTGCTCACCACCTTCGCGATCGCGGTGTTGTGCTGCTTCGTCGTGGCGCGGCTCTTCGGCCGCCCGATCCATATGATCCTCCACCGGATCGTTGCCGAGGAGATCAGCGCCGCCTGGCATCGCTACATCAAGTTCGCCATCTACGTTGTCGGCGTCTCGGGCGGCGTGCGCATATGGGACCTCGAGAAGTACATCACGCCGCAGTTGAAGGACGCGGAGGTCCCCGTGCTCAACGCGGACCGCTGGGTCCTCGAGGTCTACCGTACGGTGATCGAGACCCTCCAGAGCGTCGCGTGGATGCTCCTACTCTTCTTCGTGTTCGCCCTCATCGCCTATGTCGTGGTACGTGGCTTCGAGCTCCGTCGCAAGTCCGCGCAAGAGACCGCTCCGGACCGCTCCGAGTCGGCGGGCGATCAGGCCTCGTAGGCCGGGCGAAGTGCGCGGGAAGGGTGGCGGGCACTTTGCCAACAGCCGTTATGTCTGCCAAGAGAGCTCCTTCCCTCTTGCTTCTCGGAATTCTCCTGCTCTCCGGCCTCTCATGTCAGCGAGCCGATGTCCTGAGACTGCCGGAGCCTTCGAGGGTGGAAGCCCTGCGGGTCATTGATCACCGAAACCAGCTGCTACCTGCCAAGACAATTGAGCTTCGCGGCCGCGACGAGATCGAGTCGTACCTGAGAGCCGTGGCATCCGTGAACTTCGATTTCCAGGTTCCATACGACACATTCCCGACGCCGCAGGTCTCCGTCGCGTTGCTCGATGCAGATGGAAGGGTCCTGGTGGCGACCTGGATCGGGCAGAGCTGGTTCGGCGGCTCCGAGCTTCGCAGAATGCCGAGGGCTCGAAAGAGGCTCCGTCGCCTCACGGTTGACGAACGTGCCCGACTACCCGAGGCCCTCGGACTCGAGCCTTAAGCCCGGAACAACTGCCCGGGAGAAGTGCCCGGGACTTCGTGCAGGACTTCAAGCAGCCAGCCGCTCCGTAGGAAAGATCCCGACCTCCGCCCGATGTCGATCGCGGAGTCGGTTGGCCTCCTGGAGTCAATCGGATCCACTGCCCCGCCAAGCCGGTTGACTGTTATTGCAAGAAGTGCTATAAGTGCATAGGTTTACGCGCCAAAACTTCCGGAGAGATCGCCTTCTCTCCCGGGCACCTCCGGTCCCGTTTGAGGGAGACGACCAGGAGGTCAGGAGATGATCCACCTCACCTCGAAAACGCTCTTCGTTGCCTTTGTGGGAGTCTTGATGCTGCTGAGCGCCAGCTTCGTCGTGGCGGGCGCAGGCAAGGAAGAAAGCCACAAGACGCAGGATCGCGTACAGACTTGCGAGGGCTCTCTTCCGACCGTGACGGTCCTGCCGCCACGGGTCACGAAGTCCCTGAAGCTCACTCCCGTGCCCACCTCGGAGCCGATTCCGCTGGTCGCGGCGACGTACTGGATCTGCGCCCCCAACGGCCACGGCTTCGAAACCTGTCGAATCAAGCTCGTCGTCTGCCCGACGGACACCAGCGACGGCTGTTTCCAGATCGACTGAGCCGGAGGGGGTGCCCACTCCCAGGAAGTAGATGGACCTCTACAGCAGGCCGTGGACCTTGTACCAGGACCCGGACGCGCCGACGACACGGAAACGGGCGCCCCCCCTGCCGTGGGACGCAGGCCGGAAGAAGCGGAAGAAGTGCCACTGACTTCGAGAGAAGGTCCACTATCTGGGGCCATCGGCCTGCTTTTCGTGCGGTTCAACGTGTCGCGGATGGCCTCGAGCGAGGGATTCTGGCGAGTTCGCGCGCTTCAGAGTTCTGGAGCGGGTTCCGCAGACGCACTCCTACCCTGCCCCGGTTTCCAGTCAGGGCGAGCCACGCTCGCAGATTGTCGTTGGCAGCCGGGAGTCCCGTCGCTATCCGGGGGCCTGGTGCGGAACGTAGGGCCTGCCCGGTGGAAAGCTGCCGGCCGGAAAGCGCACGTCTATAGCTCCCAGTCGTAGGAGCTCGGCGGCGTCCCGAAACGCCGCTGCGAACTCCCGGTACGCGTCGGCCAATCGCCGCCACCCCTCCCGAGTCGCCCCGTGAAACCGAGGCGCCGAGGAGCGGCGGAGCTTCTCCGGTCTCTCGTGCGGAGGGCGCCGGCGGAGGGCTTTGACGCCCACAACCCCCTTGCCGTCGGCCCTGCGCCGTGCGTCGTTCTCCTGCTCGATCGTCTCGACGAGATTGCCCAGCAGCTCTTTGACCTCTTCCTCGGGCAGGCCTCGCCAGCACGGCAGCGGCGTGAGCGTCACGGTCTCCGTCTCGTCGGATACGGGGACGTGGCGGTAGCGGCGAGCCCAGAACGGTCCCGTCCCATCGTGGAGGTCTCCGGCCTCCTTGGCGACGTTGGTCTGCACGAAGTGCACGAAGCGCACGAGCTGGTCCGGCTCCCTCGGCGACAGCAGGAGGTGGTAGTGAGTGCTCAGGACGACGGCGGCGTGGATCTCCATACACTCCCGCCGCTGGGCGCGCCCGATGACGCCCAGGATTCTCCGATTGAGCTCGCGGGCCGGCCGGAGCAGGCATCTGCCCTACGTCGTCCGACACGTCACCTCCACGAGCGCGCCAGGTGGGGTGCAGCGCAAGGGTCTTCCCACATTGAGTGCGACGGAAAGACAGCCCGTGGATCTTGCACCAAGACCGGGAATCGCCGATGCAGGGGAAGCAGTGGCACCTTTGCCACCTTTGCCGGTAAAGGAAAGGCCGAAAGACTCCAAGCGCTGCCGTCACTTCCAATAAGGAGCCCTCCTCCCCGAGACAACTCGACAAAAGCGAGGCGAAGGATGAACTCCTCATCAAGCGGCCATGGTGGCCACATCTCCGAAGGGCGCCGTAGCTCGGAACTCGAGACTCTCGTCGGCTTCCTCCTGATACCGATCCTAGCCGTCTGCCTCGTCCAGGGGGCTTGCCGGTCCAGGATTGAGCAGGCGCAGGACCCGGCGACCTCGTCCTCCGAGCTCGCCGAGCTCGCACGGAGTGGGGACCCGGCTATTCAGCTCGCCGTAGCGAGGAACGCGTCGACTCGCGAGGATGCGCTCCGGTCGCTGGTCACCAACGGCGATTCTTCGGTCAAGCTCGCAGTCCTCGAACGGACCGAGCTTCCAGATGACATCTTCACACGCCTTCGGACCGACGGGAACCCGGCTGTGCGCCTGGCGGTGGTGGGTCATCCTGCGCTTCCCAGCTCGCAGGCATTGGAAGTCGCCAAATCGGGGGATGTCCGCGACAAGCTGGCGCTCCTTGAGCGGCCGAACCTGACAGGGGGGGCGATGAGCCTCCTGGCCCGAGACGACAGCCCAGAGGTGCGAGCGGCCGTAGCCAGGAACGAGCGCGTCTCTACTGAGACTCTCGAGCATCTCGCTCTCGATAGTGAGCCGGGAGTGCAGGCGGCCGTAGCGGCCAATCCGGAGACCCCACCGCTCACCTTGTACCGCCTACTCGAGGGCGGAGTACGAGAAGTCCGGTTAGCCGTAGCGGGAAACCCAGGGATCGGTCCGAAGACAGTCTCGGAGCTCTCCCGGGATCCCGACGCCCAGGTGCGTAAGCGAATCGCCGGGAACGCGGCGACTCCCGTCTCGGTGCTCAACGCCTTGGCGCGAGATGACCAGAGCCAGGAGGTTCGGAAGGCGGCTCGGCTCCAAGGCAATTCGTTACCCGAGGTGAAGGTCGACCTCGTGCGCGCTCAGCGGACCGGCCTCTTGGGTGTCGCCGGTCATGGTCGTGGCCTCCAGAGTCTGGAGTTGGAGCTTACGCTCGAAGTCGTGCAGCCGGTCCGTGTGACCGTAGAAGCTGGAACCATCTTCCGCCCGAGCGCGGCGGGTACCCAGGCTATGGTGTTGACGCAGACGAGGACGGTACGGCTCGATCTCGACCACCCGGAGCTCGAACTGAGTCTGGACGCGGCCTGCTCTGAAATGGACGACGACACTCCGGGGTGGGAGGACACGTTCACACTGCAGACCCCACCGACCGGAGACCTCGCAAAGCTCATCCACACGCAGGCGTTCGGCGACAGCGGTTTTCGGGTCCAGCAGTTCGCAGTCTGGACCATCACGGACAACCCGAGTCGGCACGGCTATGTCGGGCTAGGGAGCTTCGGCTTCGGGTCTGGACCTAGCGATGAAGAGATGGCGGAGATCCGTGCCTTGTTCCGTCAAGCCGGTATTCCACTCGCCAAGTACCGAGCATTCGGCTGATTGCTCGCTGGGAGTGCCAGTGACTTCGAGAGAATCTGCCGGCTGGCTTCCTACCGGTTGTCGAAACAATCGACCCAGAGGTCCGTCGGGGTTCGGAGAATGCCGAACTCTACGAAAGCTGGTTGGGCGGAGCCGTCTTGGTAGATCGGACGGGCGAAGCAGAACGTGCCCGGGTTGGAAGCACAGTAGTCCTCCATTGCGCGGAAGCGCTTCCCCTCCGCGGACCATCCTCGATTCAGCGCGCGCCGCTGGACGAACACGTTGAGCTCGGAGCCGGCCACTGCCCCTCCGATCGAATGCGCGATCAGGTGCCCCTTGTCCCAGCCTGGGCCGAATGTCTTCTCCGTCGCGCCCACCCATCCCCTGAGTCGGTAATCGTCCCGCTTCCGGCGCCGCCCCCCTACAGAGCGGCCATAGACGGCAACGACCCGGCTTTCCTCGTGCGGATCGTAGGCGACGATTCCTCGGTCCTCGAGGGCCGTGTAGTCGTCGAAGAGGAACTCGAAGTCACCTCTGTCGATGCAGACCAGGTTCATGGGACGGCTTGAGGCGCTGCGATACGCACGCTGGCACCAAGTCGGTAACTCCTGCTTCAAGAAGGCCGCGACCTCTTCGTAGGTCCCTTCGGGAGCCTCGGCGAGGAGCGCACCGAAGTCGATCCGGGTCAGTGGCGGAGCTTCCATGGCTTTCTCAGCTATCGAGAAGTCTACGCCAACAGGGTGCCCGTCGCTTCGCGGCACCGGCACCGCCCTGCGGTCTCGGCAACCACCCCTCAAGCACCTGTTACGCTGGAGATCTGAATCGCGCAGCTTGTCTCACCCATTCCGGCCCGCCAAGTGTCTACCTTGACGGGGGGCACTCACGCCTTCCTCACACTCAGGGAGGTACCATGGCCGATCGCCGAGTGACCCAAAGCGGGAAAGACAAGGATGGTGACATCACCAAGCTCTGCAATCCAAACGCGAGTTGGGCCCCCAGGTACAAGAGCAGCGCGAGCAGCGCGATCTCGGATATCGAGAGCGGTGCCCACACGTACTACGTGGAGGACGCCGGCGGGCAGTTCGACCC
>CAZIIB010000141.1:0-8029 GCA_964539125.1 uncultured Thermoanaerobaculia bacterium
CGACGCAGTAGGGGCGCCGGTCGCCCAGCATGACCACCTGGGAGACCCACGAGGACGACGACTTGATGAGGTTCTCCACGTACTGCGGCGCCACGTTCTTGCCGCCGGCGGTGACGATCAGGTCCTTCTTCCGGTCGGTGATCTTCAGGAACCCGTCCTCGTCGAGCTCGCCGATGTCGCCGGTGTGGAGCCATCCGTCTGCGTCCAGGGCCTCGGCGGTGGCTTCGGGCAGGTTGTGGTACCCGCGCATCACGCCCCGGCCGCCGATCAGCACCTCGCCGTCTCCGGCGATCACGACCGTCGTCCCCGGTACCGGCGGCCCCACCGTGCCGAACTTGTAATGGTGCGGCCGGTTGACGAAGCTCGCCGCCGAAGATTCCGTCAGGCCGTAGCCCTCGAGCACCAGGATGTCGGCGGCGTGGAAGAACTCGGCGATCTCGCGCGCGAGCGGCGCGCCGCCGGAGACGAAGTACTGGAGCTTGCCGCCGAAGCGGTCCTTGAGCTTGGAGAAGACCAGCTTGTCGGCGAGTCGGTTCCGGAAGGCGAGCCAGCCCGCGGGTTCGTGGCCCGCCTGCCGCAGCTTCGAGACCTGCCGGCCCACGCCGAGGGCCCAGTCGAAGATCTTGAGCTTGAGGCCGCCGGCCTCTTGCGCCCCCGAGACCACCTTGGCGTAGACCTTCTCGAAGATCCGGGGCACCGCGGGCACGACCGCGGGCTGGAAGGCGGCGACGTTGTCGATCAGCTCGTCGAGGTTGCCGTCCACGGCGGCGATCGCCCCCAGGCGAATGCTGCACACCTCGATCACCTTGGCGAAGGAGTGGGCGAGGGGCAGGAAGAGGAAGAGCCGCTCTCCCTCGTGGAACAGCTCGAGGGAGGCCACGCTCTCCGCCTCGAAGACCCAGTTGTCGTGGGTCAGCATGACCCCCTTGGGCTTGCCCGTGGTGCCCGAGGTGTAGATCAGGGTGGCGAGGTCCTCGGGGCCGACGGCGCGCCAGGAGCGCTCGTACTCGCCCGGGTGCCGGGCGTCCCAATCCTCTCCCGCCGCCTCGAGCTCCACCAGGGTGAGGAACCAGTCGGAGTCCTCGGGTGGTGCCCCGGACAGGACGATCACGCGGCGCAGGGCGGGCAGGGCCTCGCGCACCTCGAGGAGCTTCTCCGCCTGCTCGGCGCTTTCGACGAAGCAGACGACCGACGCGGAGTCGCCCAGGATGTGGGCGCACTCCTCGGGGGTGTTGGAGGTGTAGACGGTGGTGGTGGCCGCGCCCGTGGCCAGGATCGCGAGGTCCGCGATCACCCACTCGGGACTGGTCGTGGCGAGGATCGCCACCCGGGAGCCGCGCTCGAGGCCGATCTCCCCGGCCAGGGAGAGCAGCCCGCAGGCCGCCTTGCGGACGCGCTCCTCGGTCTCGCGCCAGGTGAGGCGGTACCAGCCGGTGCCCGGTCGGGTCCGGCCGTACATCGCCTCTCCGTCCGGAGTCGCCTCGACCCGGTGGTGGAACATCTCGACGACGGACCTGAACGAGAGCTCGCCCATGGCTGCCCTTCCTTTCCCCAGTTGCGAGGTGGCGCCATTCTCCTATGCGCGACGGGCGCGAGCAAGTCGCCGGGCCGCCCGAGAAGCTGGTAGGTTTGTGGGATGAGACGACGGTGGCGAACGGCGGCGCGCGGTCTGACCTGGGGCCTCGGTCTCGGCGTCGTGGGCGCCGTCGCCGTGGGGGCGGCCGGCCTCACCCACGCCGCTCCCGCCTCGGCGCAGGAGTGGCGCGGGCAGGGACGCGCCTTCGGCGTGGTGCTCGACGACGACGGACGGCCCCTGGCCGGGGCCCGGGTCACCCTCCACCCGGACGGCGCGCCCGACCAGGGCGCTTCGCGCGGCGGTGCCCAGGGGCCGCCGCCGGTCGCCACCGGCGCCGACGGCAAGTGGTCCGAGCTGCTCCTCGCTCCCGGGGTCTGGAAGATCCTCGTCCAGGCCCAGGGGTTCCTGCCGGCCCGCGGGCTCGTCCGGGTCTCGGAGGGGGCGGGCGGGGAGCCGATCGAGGTGCGACTCCAGTCGCTCGACGTCGTGACGCCCGCGTTCTGGGAGGGGAGCCCCCTGACCCTCAGGGTGTGGATCGAGAAAGGGGACGCCCTGCTCGCGCAGGGGCGCCCGGCGGACGCCCGGAAGGAGTACTGGAAGGCGGTGCGGGCCCCGGGAGGACTCTCGGCCGAGGACCGCGCCCAGGTGCTCGAGCAGATCGCCCGGACCCGCTTCTTGGAGGGGGACACGGCGAGGGCCGAGCGGGCGCTCGAGGCTGCACTGGTGCTCGCTCCGGGGCGCGAGCGGACCCGCGAGCTCCTGACCACCCTGGCCCAGGGTGCGGGCCGGGGCGAGGAGGCGCGGCGCTTCCTGGAGCGGCTGGCCCAGACGCCGGACGCCGTGGCCGGGGAGCTCTCGGATCTCCTGGCCCAGGAGAAGCCGATCGCCGAGAAGCTCCACCTGCGCGAGGAGCCGGTGGTGCCGCCGGAGCCCGGGCGCACCGGCGCCTTCCGCACCGCGTTCGCCGAGCGCAGCCCGCTCTCCTCGATCGAGGTCTTCGTGAAGCGGTTCGGGGGAACGCTCGAAGCGGTCCGGGCGAACGATCCCAAGGAGGGACGCTACGACCTGGCCGAGGAGACGTTCGAGGTCTACGTGCCGGCCGCCTACCGGCTCGTCTCGGACTCGAACCCCAGCCCGGGATCGGTCTCTGAACCGGCCTCACGCCCGGGGTGGGGCCTGGTGGTCTGGCTGAGCCCGGGCTCCTTCGGGGGGCCCGCCGACTCCGGGGTGGAGGCGATCCTCGACCGGCAACAGCTCCTCTGGGTGGGCGCCAACTCGGCGAGCAACGTCCGTCCCGCGTGGGATCGCATCAACCTCGCCCTCGACGCGGCGGCGAACATGCGCGCGCTCTACGACCTCGATCCCGAGCGCATCTACGTTGCGGGATACTCGGGAGGGGGCCGGCTCGCGAGCGAGCTCGCCATGCTCTACCCGGAGGTCTTCCGGGGCGAGATCTCCTGGTTCGGCTGCAACTACTTCCGCGACGTGCCGGTGCCCGACCGGCCGGGCAACCACTGGTCGGCCGATTTCCCCGTGCCGCCCGAGCTCGCGCGGCTGCGCCGGGACAGCCGCTTCGTCCTGGTGACCGGCGAGGTCGACTTCAACCGCTACCAGACCGCCGCATACTTCCGGGCCATGAAGAACGAAGGGTTCCAGCACGTGACCTATCTCCAGATCCCCGGTGCGAGCCACTACGTCGAGCTCGGCAGCGAGTGGTTCGCCAAGGCCCTCGCCGCCCTGGACCCGGATCGGTCGTGAGTCTCTCGGTCGTTGCGCTCGAGCCGCCCCGGCGCGGGCCGGCGAGGCGAGCCGTCGCCGGTCGCTTGACCCTCGCCGGCCTCCTGCTCCTCGCGGGCTGCAACGGCCGCCCGGAGGGGGCCGCGGGCTCGGCGGGGGAGGAGGCTGCGGCCCCGGCTCCGGCCGCCGCGCCCACCGCCGCGCCGGCGGGCTCCCCCGAGAACCTGCTCCTGATCACCGTCGACACCCTGCGGGCCGACGCCCTGGGCTTCGCCGGCAACACCGAGGTGGCGACGCCGGCCCTCGACCGGCTGGCGGCCGCGGGGCGCGTCTACACCGACGCCCACGCGCAGAACGTGGTCACCCTGCCGTCCCACACCAACATCCTCACCGGCCTCTACCCCTATCAGCACGGGGTGCGCAACAACGGCGGCTTCAAGCTGGGGCCGGACGTGCCGACCCTGGCCACGGTGCTCCACCGGGCCGGCTTCGCCACCGCCGCCGTCGTCGGCTCCTTCGTTCTCGACTCCCGCTATGGCCTCGACCGGGGCTTCGACGTCTACGATGACGACTTCGGGGGCGAGAAAGAGGGCGAGGGCGAGCACCTGTTCACCTATCCCGAGCGGGCGGGGAGCGAGGTGGTGGCGCGGGGCAGCCGCTGGTGGCACGAGAACAGCGGGCGCCACCGCTTCCTGTGGCTCCACCTCTTCGACCCCCACGCGCCCTACACCCCTCCCGCGCCCTTCGCCGGCAAATACTCCCAGCCCTACCTGGGAGAGGTCGCGGCGGTCGACTCTTACCTGGCACCGCTGCTCGAGGGCTTTCTCTCGGGCCGCGAGGCCCCCACCCTGGTGATCTTCACGGCCGATCACGGCGAGGCCCTGGGCGAGCACGGCGAGCTGACCCACAGCTTCTTCGCCTACGAGCCGACGTTGAAGGTACCCATGGTCCTGTGGGGACCGGGGGTCGAGCCCGGGCGCGACGACCGTCCCGCCCAGCACGTCGACCTCATGCCCACGGCCCTCGGCCTGCTGGGCGTCGCCCCACCGGCCGGCCTGCCCGGCCGCTCCCTGCTCGGTCCGCCGGACCGCTCCCGGACGGTCTACTTCGAGTCCCTGTCACCCAACCTGGAGTACGGCGCCGCACCCCTGCGCGGCGTGATTCGGAACCACATGAAGCTGATCGAGCTGCCGATCCCGGAGCTCTACGACCTGGCCGCCGATCCCGGCGAGAGCCGGAACCTCTTCCGGGACCGGCCGCGAGAGGCCCATGAGCTGGCGGCGGCGCTCCCCAAGGAGTCGGTCTGGCCGCCGGCGCCGGGCGCCATCGCGCCCGACGAGGCCAAGGAGCTCCAGAGCCTGGGGTACCTGGGGACCACGGCCCCGAGGAAGGCCGCCTACGGGCCGGGGGACGACCCCAAGAACCTGATCGGCCTCGACCGCAAGCTCAACTCCATGGTCCAGCTCTACACCCGGGGGATGTACGATGAAGCGGTGCGGCTGGGTCGCGAGATCGTGGCGGCCCGCCCGACGATGACGGTGGCGTACGAGTACCTCACGCGCATCCTCCTGCAGCGCAACGACAACGCGCAGGCCCTCGAGCTCCTGGAGACGGCCCGGCGCGCCGGCGCCGCCAACGCGGCCCTGCGCCAGCAGCTCGGCTTGAGCCTGGTTCGCGCCGGCCGGCCGGCCGAGGCGGTGAAGGTGCTCGAAGAGGTGGATCCGGACGCTTCGGACGCCGACACCGAGAACGGCCTCGCCCTGGCCTACACCGCCCTGGGCCGCTACGAGGAGGCGACCTCCGTCCTCGAGAAGGCGGTGGCCGCCCGGCCGCAGGACCCGCGACCCCTCGAGACCCTCTCCTTCGTCGCCATCCAGCGGGAGCGCTACGGTGAGGCGCGCGACGACGCCCGCCGGGCCCTCGAGATCGACGGCCGCCGGCCCAACGCCTGGAACAACCTGGCCATCGCCTACTACAACCTGGGCGATCCCAAGACCGCGGTGGAAGCATGGAAGCGCGCCGCGACCCTCGACCCGAGCAACCTGGACGTGCTGTTCAACCTGGGCTCGGTCGCCGCCCGCATCGGCGACTCCGACACCGCGCACAAGGCGCTGGGCCGCTTCCTGGCGACCGCGCCGGCGTCCGGCTACGCCGCCGAGCGCCGCGAAGCGCAGAGGATCCTCGGCGGTGCCGGGTCGTAGGATCGTGAAGAGCGCTGCCGCCGCTCTCCGGCTCGGCTGTGGGCTCGCTCTCCTCGCGCTCGCCGGACCGGCGCTTCCGGCCGCCCCGGCTGTGGCCCCCGACCTCTTCGCCGACCGGGCGGCCGAGATGGGCCTCGACTTCGTCCACTTCAACGGCATGTCCGGCCGGCTCAACTTCGCCGAGATGATGGGCCAGGGGGCGGCCCTCGTGGACTACGACAACGACGGCGACCTGGACGTCTACATGGTCCAGGGGAACCTGCTGGGCGACGGCACGACGGTGGCCGACGTCACCTACCCTCCCAAGTACCCGCTCCCCCTGACCGATCGCCTGTACCGCAACGACACCTATCTCCGGCCCGACGGCACGCAGGTGGTCCATTTCACCGACGTCACCGAGCAGAGCGGCGACCTGGGGACCGGCTACGGCATGGGGGTCACCGCGGGCGACTACGACAACGACGGTTGGGTGGACCTCTACATCACCAACTTCGGCTCGAACCAGCTGCTCCACAACCGGGGCGACGGCACCTTCGAGGACGTGACCGCCAAGACCGGTACCGACGACCCCCGCTGGAGCGTGCCGGCGGTCTTCTTCGACTACGACCGGGACGGCTGGCTGGACCTCTACGTGGGCAACTACGTGGAGTTCCGGGCCGCGACCAACAAGCCGTGCAGCAGCCCGCAAGGCGGCCGCGACTACTGCGGGCCCTCGTCGTTCAACCCGGAGCCCGACCGCCTCTTCCACAACCGCGGCGACGGCACCTTCGAGGACGTGACGGCGACCTCCAAGATCATCTCGGAGTACGGATCGGCCCTGGGTGCCACGGCGGCCGACTTCGACGGCGACGGCTGGGTGGACCTCTACGTGGCCAACGACGGCATGGCCAACGAGCTGTGGCTCAACCAGCACGACGGCACGTTCGAGGACGGCGCGCTGCTCGGCGGCTGCGCGGTCAACGCCATGGGTCAGCCGGAAGCCAGCATGGGGGTGGTGACCGGCGACCTCGACGGCAACGGCACCGAAGACCTGTTCATGACCCACCTGGAGCGGGAGACCAACACCATCTACCTGAACGACGGCCACGGCATCTTCGAGGACCGCTCGCAGCAGACCGGTCTCGGCACGCCGAGCTGGCGCTTCACCGGCTTCGGCACGGCGCTCATCGACTACGACAACGACGGCCTCCAGGATCTGTTCGTGGCCAACGGCGCGGTGACCCTGCTCCTGGACGAGGTGCGCGCCGGCGACACCTACGCCCTCCACCAGACCAATAGCCTCTACCACAACCTGGGCGGCGGCCACTTCGAGGAGGTGACGGCCAAGGGCGGCAAGGTCTTCGAGCTCTCCGAGGTGAGCCGCGGCGTGGCCATGGGCGACGTGGACGAGGACGGCGACTCGGACCTGTTGGTGGCCAACAGCGCCGGACCGGTACGCCTGCTCGTCGACCAGGTGGCCCAGGACGTGCCCTGGCTCGGCCTGCGGCTGGTGGGCGCGGCCGGCAAGGGGGGCGGGGTCCGAGACATGCTGGGCGCCCGCGCCACCTTGTACCGCAAGGGCGCGCCCACCCTCTACCGCGAGGCGCGGAGCTGCGGCAGCTACGCCTCGTCGAACGACCCGCGGGTTCTCTTCGGCCTGGGGCCCAAGTCCGGTGAGGGCGCCGACGTCGAGAAGGTGCGCGTGGACTGGCCGGACGGCCGGAGCGAGGAGTGGACCGGCGTCGAGGTCGGGCGCTACACGACGCTCTTCGAAGGGACCGGGGAGCCGGCGTCGTGAGACGGCTTGCCGCCGCGCTCTGCATCACCCCGGTCCTGGTCCTGGTCCCGGTCGTGGCGCCGGTGGGCGCCGGAGCCCAGCCGCCGCCCGCCCCGGCTCCCGCCCAGTCACCGGCGGAGAGCCCGCCCCAGGTTCCGGATCGGACGGCGGCCGACGAGACGCCGCCTCCGCCCCCCCGGCCCGGCCTGGTCCCGGTGCCCAAGCCGGTCATCGAATACCTCGAGCCCGGGGACCAGAAGCAGATCCAGCAAGAGCGCGCGGCGCTCGACGATCTGGTCGCCGACCCCAAGACCTCGGACGCCGACCTCGCGGCGGCGTACGGCCGGATGGGGAGCCTGTACCTGCTCTACGACCTCACCGACGCCGCCGAGCCGGCCCTCGCCGACGCGCGGACCCTGGCGCCGAAGGAGTTCTCCTGGCCGTACTACCTGGGCGTTCTCTACCAGCGCAACGGACGGCTGGACGAGGCCGAAGCGAGCCTCGGCCGGGCCCACGAGCTGCGGCCGGACGACCTCGCCGCCCTGATCCGCCTGGGGCAGGTGCGCCTCGCCAAGGGGGACCTGGACGGCGGCGAGACGAGCTACCGGGCGGCCCTGGCGGCCGATCCCCGGTGCGCGGCCGCCCTCGAAGGGCTGGGGACGATCGCCGCCCGCCGGAAGAAGCCCCAGGAGGCGATCGAGCGGTTCGAGAAGGCCCTCGAGCTCCAGCCCGACGCGGACGCCATCCACCATCAGCTCG
>CAZIIB010000142.1:0-8017 GCA_964539125.1 uncultured Thermoanaerobaculia bacterium
CCTGGGCCTGCCCGGTCTGCTACGGGGCGGCCGACAACGCCATGATCGACGGGGCCAAGGCCTCGGTGCTGTTCATGGGAGCGCTGGTCTACTGCCTGCTGGGCGCGGTCGTCGCCGTCGTCTTCGCGCTCCGGCGGCGGGTGCGCAACAGGCTCGCCGACCCTCGCCTCGACCCGCACAGGGGCCTCGAGCTCGTCCAGCACACGGAGGGAGTCGCGCGATGATCGAACACCTTCTCGGTCTGCCGCAGCTGGCCTCGGCCAACGGCGCGCAGATCGATCGCCTCATGGCGTACATCCACGTCTTGATGGCCGTCATCTTCGTGGGCTGGCTCACCCTCTTCCTCTTCATGCTGGTGAGGTTCCGGCGCAAGCGCAACCCGCACGCCTCCTACACCGGAGTGCAGAGCCACGCCTCGCGCTACGTGGAGATCGCTGTGGCCGTCGCCGAGGCGATCCTCCTGATCGGCTTCTCGATCCCGTTCTGGCACTGGCACGCGGACGCCTTTCCGCCCGAGAGCCAGTCGGTCCAGGTGCGCGTCGTCGCCCAGCAGTTCGCCTGGAACATCCACTATCCGGGCCCCGACGGCGTCTTCGGCAAGAGCGACCCCAAGTTCGTCAACGAGCAGTCCAACCCCCTGGGCCTCGACCCGAACGACCCGGCGGGCAAGGACGACATCACCACCGTCAACCAGCTCCACCTGCCGGTCGACGAGCCGGTGATCGTCCACCTGTCCTCGAAGGACGTGATCCACAGCTTCATGCTCGACGAGTTCCGGGTCAAGCAGGACGCGATCCCGGGCATCTACATCCCGACGCACTTCACGCCCACCGTGACCACGGCCGAGATGCGCCGGCGCACGGGCAACCCCGAGTTCCAGTACGAGATCGCCTGTGCCCAGCTCTGTGGCCTCGGCCACTACAGGATGCGCGGATATCTGACCATCGATACCCGGGCGGACTTCCAGAAGTGGCTGGCCGAGAAAGAGAGCGAGAAGCAGAAGGAGCAGAGTGGAGGCTTCTGGAACTAAGGGTGCTTCGCCTCGGCACTACACCGCCTACCCGCGGCCGATCCTCTGGCTCGTTCCCGGCGGCGAGGTGATCCTGGGCGGCGACGGAGAGAACGCCCCGGTTCGGCTCGCCGCCTCGGTCGAGCCCTTCTACCTGAGCAAGTTGCCGGTGACGAACGAGCAGCTCGAGGCCTTCGATTCCGGCTTCGTGCGCTCGTCCGCCTCGCCCGGCGATCGCGACCCGGCGGTGGGGGTCTCCTGGGACGAGGCGGCCGCCTACTGTGCCTGGTACGCCGGGATCGCGAGAAAACCGATCCGGCTCCCCACCGAGATCGAGTGGGAGCACGCCTGCCGGGCGGGAGGGTCGGGACGCTGGTTCTTCGGCGAGGAGGAGGGGGTGGCGGAGACCTTCGTCTGGCACCGGGGCAACAGCGGCGAGACGGTGCCTCCCCTCGACGCCAAGAAGGCCAACGGCTTCGGCCTCCACGCCATGCTGGGCGGCGTCTGGGAGTGGACCGCTCCGGAGGAGGCCTCCGGCGAGCTCCGGGTCCTGCGCGGGGGCTCCTTCCGGGAGGATCTCGCCGCGATCTCCTGCGCCGGGCGCCGCGCCGAGACCCGGGACGCCCGCTTCGAAGACGCCGGCTTCCGGATCGCCAAGAGTCTCCGGGGAGGAGGGACGGACAGATCATGAGTGACGCAGTGGACGTCTTGTTGGCCGCCGAGCCGGAGGAGGCGGCGCCGGCCCTCGACGCCGGGCCCGAGGAGCCCGACGCGGCGGAGCGGGCCGAACGGGCAGAGCGGCGGCCGCCGGTGCCGGTCGGGGCGTGGTTGGTGACCGCCTTCATCACCCTCGCTCCGCTCGCCCACCTGGCGGCGCTCGCCGCCGGCGTGCGCGTGCTCAACTTCGGCAACCGCAACTGGTGGGACACGTTCGTCTACCTGGTGGTGGCGCCCATCGTCGGTCTGCTCCTCATCAAGCGCCACGAGCGCGCCCGCTTCTCGGCCTACGTCTTCCTCTCCACCGAGACGGTGCGGGGGATCAAGGTCCACTCCTGGCCGCTCATCGCCATCGCCGTGGGTGCTATCCTCTATTTCCAGCTCCCGGCGGTTCGAGCGGCCTATCCACGGATCGACGCAGGGCAGGTGCGCAAGCGCCTGCGCTCCTATGTGCGCCGATCGGGCTCCGGGGAATCGTGACGAACGAACCGACTCTTCCGGCGCAGCGAAAGCGGGCGGGGGCGCTCCCTTCCCCCCTGTGGGGTGGGAAGGGGATCGAGGGGATGTGGGGGCACCCGATGAATCGGCGGAGCTTCGTCAGAAAGGTGCGACGATGGTGAGGAAGCACGAGACGGAAGCGCTGGTGGTGGGTGCCGGGCCGGTGGGCCTGCTCGCCGCCCTGGTGCTCGCCGAGAGGGGCGTCCACGTGGAGGTGATCGACGAGGAGTGGCGCACCACCGCGCGGAGCTACGCGCTGGCGCTCCATCCGCGCACCCTGGAGCTCCTCGACGAGGTGGGGCTGGCGTCCGAGCTGGTCGCCCAGGGGCACCGGATCGACCGGGTGGTCTTCTACGACGGCGAATCCCGCCGCGCCGAGGTCTCTCTGACCGACCTTTCGGCGCCCTTCCCCTTCGTCCTGGTGATGCCCCAGAAGGCGCTCGAAGGGGTCCTGGAGCAGCGCCTCGAGAAGCGCAAGGTCCGGGTGCGCTGGAACCACCGGCTGGCCGATCTGGCCCTGGGCGGCGAGAACCCCGTCGCCACGATCGAGGGCCTGGCCAAGGAGTCCACGGGCTACAGCGTGGCGACCACCATCTGGGTCGTGGAGTCCGAGACGGTCACGACGTCGCGCTTCGTCGTCGGGGCCGACGGGCACCGCTCGGGGGTCCGCCGGGCGCTCGGCACCGGCTTCGACTCCTGGGGCGAGAGCGAGCTCTACGCGGTCTTCGAGTTCCATGCCGACGCCCCGGACCTCGACGAGGTCCGCGTGGTGCTCGACGGGGGCACGACCAACGTCTTGTGGCCGCTGGGCGGCGGGCGCTTCCGCTGGAGCTTCCAGGTCGAGACCTCCACCATCGACGTGGACCGGCCGGACAAGAGCCGCCTCGCGGTCCAGGTGGGCAAGCAGGCGTACCCCTACCTCGGGCGGGCGGATCTCGTCGCGCTCATCGAGCGCCGCGCCCCCTGGTTCCAGGGCTCGATCGGCGACCTCGACTGGTCGGTGGCGGTGCAGTTCGAGCGCCGGCTGGCCGGGAGCTTCGGCCAGGACGGCGTGTGGCTGGCCGGCGACGCCGCCCACCTGGCCACGCCGGTGGGGGTGCACAGCATGAACCTGGGGCTCTCCGAGGCCCACGACCTCGCCGAGGCGATCGTCGACGTCCTGCGCCACGGGGCCACGGAGACGCCGCTCGAGGACTACGGCCGGAGGGGGCGAGAGACCTGGCTCGCCCTGTTCGCGGCCGAGGAGGGCGGGGTCGAGGCGCCGAAGGCCGAGGCGTGGGTCGCCGAGCGCGCCGGCCGCATCGTCTCCTGCCTGCCGGCCACCGGCGACGACCTCGCCCGCCTGGCCCGGCAAGTGGGCTTGACGGTTCCGTAGCGAGCGGCTCAGCCGCGCGGGTTGAAGAGGCCCGGGCGAGAAAATGGCGAAGGCGAGACCAGCCGCCGCTCGAGGTCGGCCGCCCGAGGCATGGTAGGCTGATTTCGACCTCCGGGGACTCGCCATGTCAGTGAAGACCGTCTCCATCCCGATTCCTTCCAGGATCGCCGACCAGCTCCCGTCCGAGCCGGGCGAGCGCGAACGCGTCGTGGAGTTGGGTCTGCGGGAATGGCGCATCCGGGAGGCGCTGGCGGATTTCGAGCGGGGGGAAGGTTCCCTGGCCTTCGCCGCACGCCGGGCCGGCATCCCGCTTCGCGAGATGATTCCCCTCGCCTACGCCCACGGACTCCAGCCCCGACTGGCTCCCGAGCTCGAGACCAAGGATCGGTTGACGCTCGAGGAGACCTCCGACCTTTGACGGTCGTGGCAGACGCCGGCCCGCTGATCGCCCTGGCCAAGACCGGCGGACTCGAGACCCTCTTCCGCCTCTATCCCCGCGTCTCCATCCCCCCCGCCGTCCACACCGAGGCGATCCGCATCGGCCGTGAGCGCGGCGCGCCGGACGCTCTGCATCTCGAAGAGGCTTTGCGCGCCGGGCATCTGGACCTGGCGCTTCCTCGGCCGAGCCCGCTTCCGATTTCCGCGCTCCTCGGCCGCGGCGAGGAGGAGGCCATCCTCCTCGCAATCGACCTGCGGGCGGACTGGGCGTTGCTCGACGATCTCGCGGGCCGCGAGTCAGCAACGCTGAGCTTCGAGGCCGCCCAGGTACCTACGAGGATCAAAGGCACGCTCGGTGTCATCGTCTCCGCCTTCCAGGCCGGACACCTGCCTCTCGAGGGGGCCGTGGACCTCGTCACGCGGATGAGTGACCGCCCGGACATCTGGATCCACCCGCGGCTCTGCCGACAGGTGATCCAGACTCTTCGCGACGCTGGCTCGTAGGTGGCTTCTGGGCTCGCCGGAAGCCTCGAGCTGGTCATCGCCATGTTCGACGGGCTGCGCCACGCCGGTACGGAGACGGCGCTCGAAGACTACGGCCGCCGGGGCCGGGAGAGCTGCTCTGCGGCATCAGCGCCTTTCTTCGCGCCACCCGTCCAGGCCGCGAGAGCGGCTCGTGCCTGAGCCGCTTGCGGGGCGCCGGCAGCTTCGAGGAGATCCCTCGCCCGCCGAGCGAGTGGGACGGCGGTTCCCAGCTCCCCCAGAGCGGCATGGTCGAGGGCGAGGGAGAAGGCGGCATAGCCTTCGCGCACCGGCGCACCGGCGCACCGGCGCACCGGCGCTGCGGAAGATCTTCAGGGCCTCGCTGTGGTTCTCCTTGGCGCTGTCGGCCTCACCCGCCATGTAAAGGGCGCTGCCCAGGTTCAGGAGCACATCCGCCTCTCGGAGGCGGTCCGAGCCGGCTCGCGCCACCGGGACCAGCTCCCGGTAGGTGGCGAGGGCGTCGTCGAGGGCACCGGTTGCGATCAGCAGATTGGCCAGATTCAGGCGGCCACCGGTTTCGCTGTGGGTGTCACCATACCGCTTCGCGATGGCGATCTGCTGCTCGAAGCATCGGCGCGCGCGGTCAAGCTCTCCCAGCCCCTCGAGAGCGACGCCGAGGTCCCCCAGGGCTGCCAAGGCCGGTGCCTCGCGTCGTAGGAGACCCAGCCGGTAGAAGACATCCACCGCTTCCGTCAGGGCGTCGATCGCCTCGCGCGGATGTTCGCCGCTGAGGATCGCCCCAAGCACGTACCGGGCATGCCCTCCGCGGACCGGATCGGCCATCCTGCTGGCCAGCACGGTCGCCTCCTCGGCTCGCCGCCGGGCCGAGGCCTCATCGCCCACGCCGGCTTGCGCCAAGGCGAGGTCGAGGAGGACTTGGAACTCGATGAGCGTGTCGCCTTCCGCACGCGACCGGGCCAGCGCCCGCCCGAGGTACCCCCTGGCACGCTCCAGGTCGCCCAGGGCGAGATGGGCGAGACCCCGCACGTCATCTACCCCGGTGACCTCATGGCGTCGGTCGATGGCCTTGTCGCCGATAACGACAAGGGCATCGGGGTAGGTATCGGGAAACGTTGTGAGGTAGGCGAGAGCTCCCTCCGCGTCGCCTCGATTCAAGCACGCGATAGCGGCTTCCCGCAGAGCCTTCCCCACGCCGGCGTCGTCTCCGATGCCGGCGCTCAGCTCGCGGGCGCGCTCATAATCGGAGAGGGCGGCAGAATGATCGCCCTCCTCGTCCTTGATGTTCCCGAGGCAAACGAGATGAGCGGCCTCCGTCGAAGGCTTCTCCAACTGGCGGGCCGCCCGCAGGGCGGCCTCGCGCCAGCGCCTGCGGTCTCCGAGGGTGAGGTGGACGGCGATCACGTGGGCTCCTACGTCGGCGTAGTCGCTGCACAGGCGAGCGGCTTCCGGCCGCTCGTCAGTGAGGACGGCGGCCTGTTTCTGGCCGAGGAGAACCTGGGGAAGGTCCTCCGCGAGGAGGCCCGAGGCACGGCTCATCCCCTCTACGCCAGTCTTGTAGAGCGCATCGCAGCGCTGGAGAACCATGAGGTAGTAGTCGGCGTGGGCGAGCTGGGCGGAGTGGAGGGCGTTCATCACGACTGTGCCTCCAGCAGCGACTCGGCGTACATGCAGAGTAGGGAGTGCATCTGGAAGCGGCCCGTTCCGGCAGGTTCCAGCAGGCCGTGGTCAAGGAGCTCCCGGGCCGTCGCGAGGGGTTCGGCGACGCCCCAGACGGCGCCCGCGGCCGCCAGCTCTTCGGCGCAGGCTCGGATGTGAGTCGTCACCAGGTGGCCGCAGCCAGCACCCCCGACCAGGAAGGGCCGGGCATCGACCGGCTCCCAGACGTCGTCCACTATGAGCAGCATTCTGCGATCTTGAAGTAGGGTCGCCAGTCGGCCCGACGCTTCCTCCACGGACCCGAGCTGCGTCAGGTTCTGGCCGAGGGCGCGCCCCCAGGCCGCCAAGGCGCTCGCCAGCTCCGGCGATCTGCCGAGGGAGGTCCATAGGGTGCCATCGGGAAACGCCTCGCGAACAGCCTCGTCTTGCGCCAGCACGGCGGAGAGCGACGACTTCCCAACTCCGGGCCACCCGCGGACGACCAGGAGTGTGCGCCCGTCGCCGGGCGCCGGGCGTGGCTCCCCAATCGCCAGCAGCCGCTTCGCGTCCCGCAGGTCCCTCTCACGGCCGATGAACAGATCTGGTAGAGGCGGCGAGATGCCGACGTTCGCGTGTGGCCTCGCGACCAGGTCTGCCAGGTGGAGATCGCGCCCCACGGTGAGCTGCTCCGTGACGATCAGCTTGCCGATGGAGAGGGGCCGTTGGGGATCCTTGCCGGCCATGGTCGGCTCACATCTTGAAGTCGCCCCCAACTGTGATGGTGGAGGCGATCACTACCTTGCCGGCCTTGACCTGAATCTGTCCCGCGAGGGCCGCCGGCGTTCCCAGCCCGGGATCGGAGAGGATCTCCACCGCCGCTGCGACGAGATCGGGACGGGCCTTCAACTGCCGCGCGATGGTCGGCGCGAGGGACGGCTTCGGGGGATCCTTCGACCAGCCGAACAGCCGCCTGACTGCCGCCCAAGCATTCTTGCCAGCTTCCGCCGCGGTCGCTTTAGCCGCCTCGGTGCCCAGTGCGGTGAGGGCGGCGGTCACCGTGGCGAGGGTCACCGGGTCCACTCGTCTAACCTCCGTAGGTCAGAGGCCCGCTTCGAATCTCCATTAGATTCTTGAACAGTCTGCATGCGGGCCGCCGCCGGGGCAACCCGACTCCCGCAGCCGGTAGGACCCGACACCACCTCAATCCGCACTGCTCCCGACGTCACGAGCCCGCCCACGGAGCGCCAGGGTCTTGGCGTCGAGGGCTTCGAGGAACAGGGCCGACGCCGCTCGATCAGCTCTGCGCTGCCATGACCCGGAGCCCCTCCAGCCGGTCCCGGAGCGACTTCGAGGTCAGAACCGTCTCGCTCGGCGGTCGTTGAGCATCACGACGGTGCCCTCGCCCCGGGCGGCGAGGCGGTCCGGGGCCTCGGTCCAGGCGCTCTCGAGGGAGGTGAAGTAGCGGGCGTTGTTCACGTGGCCCATGGAGTCCATGTCCCCCACTGGATGGGGAGCGTGACGGTGACGGGGAGGTGGCGCATCTGGGGAAGAGACTCGAGCGGGACGGCGCGAAGGCTAGTGCCCGGCCAGGGCCTGGTCGAGAACGGTCCATGGGAGACTTGCGGGGCGGTCGGATTCGCCAGAATCAAAGGCACCCTCGCCTCGTCCGGCCCCAGACATCTACAAAGCCGCACTGCGTCACAGGTGAGCTAAGTTCCAGCGAAGCCGGAGACACTCCAGATTTCTCGTCGGTGTGAGGAGGAGCTTCGCCAGGAGCCCGCGCGTGCACGACAACCCGGGCTGGACAAGTCTCGCGCAGAGGCGCAGAGGCGCAGAGGCGC
>CAZIIB010000143.1:0-2619 GCA_964539125.1 uncultured Thermoanaerobaculia bacterium
AAGCCGAGGCCGGCCCCCCCGAAGAGGAGCAGGGCGGCGATCGCCATCACCAGCTTTCCGAGGGAGGGAAAGGCGCCGAAGCGGACCGCGACGGAGCGGGTCGCCGGGCCCCAGCCCTCGCCGCCCGGCGTCTCCAGGGTCGCGATGCCGGCGTAGCTGGGAGTCCAGAGCACCCGGCCGTCGGCACCGGTGGGAGGCAGAGTTTCGACGTGGGCGATCTCGCTGTTCGGCCGGTAGTGCACGGAGACCACCGCCCCGGGCAGCGGCGCCCCGCCCCGGGTCACCGTCACCACCACCGGGCGATCCCGAAGCGGGTAGGCATCGGCCACCTGGAGCTCGGTCGCCGGCGCCGGAGCGGCGTCGCCGGGGGCCGGTTCGCCGGACTGCGCACGGGCGGCAAGGGTGCCGCCGGCGAGCAGGAGGCCGAGCACCGCGGCGCCGGCCAGGAGCCTACTCCGCACCGCTCGCCTCCGAAGCGGCGCCGCCGGGCTCGCCGGGGACCGCCTGGCCGACGCCCGGCCGCAGGGTGAACCAGAGCGCCATGCCCACCGAGCCCAACAGCCAGGCGAGGAAGGCGCCCACCGGCAGCGCACGCCCCCAGTCGAGCGCCAGGGCGTGGCCGTAGATGCCGTGGGTGATCTTGTTCCACACCGAGCTCGCCAGGATCGCCAGCAGCCACCCCGGGATCACCAGCTTGAGCAGCCAGTCGAAGGCCGCGGGCAGCCGGAAGCGGCCGTAGCGGTTCAGGTGCTCGCGCAGCTTCGAGGCCGGGAGCATCCAGCCCAGGATCAGGCACTCGATCACGCCCACCAGGAGCAGGCCGTGGTTGAAGGCCCAGTGGTCGACCAGGTCGAGGAGCGACAGGCCCAGCGTACCGTCGCCGGCCAGGGCGTGGTCGATCACCATGGGAAGCGCGAACACGGTGCTGCCGAGGAGGCCGACCAGGCCGGTGACCAGGAGGGTGCGGCGGCGCGACCAGCCGAACTTGTCGAGCAGGGCGCAGTTGATCCCCTCGATGAGCGAGATCGAGGAGGAGAGCCCCGCGAGGAGCATGAGCAGGAAGAAGATCATGCCGAACGCGCGCACGCCGGCGGGCATGGCGGCGATCCCCTTTGGGATGACGAAGAAGGTCATGGCGATGGTCGAGGCCTGCGGGGCGATGGCGAAGGTGAAGAGCAGCGAGAAGATCGCCAGGCCGGCGAGGAACTCGAACCCGCAGTTCAGGCACGCGGTGACCATGCCGTTGTTGGTCTGATCGGCGTCGCGCGGGAGATAGGAGGCGTAGGCCGTCATCACCCCGAAGCCCAGCGTGAGGCTGAAGAAGATCTGGCTCGCCGCCCCCTGCCAGACCTCCCAGTTGGCCATCAGGTGGAAGTCGGGGGTGAAGAGCAGGTAGACCCCCTCGAGACCGTGGGGCAGGGTGAGGCCCCGCACGATCAGGATGATCATGAACAGCCACATGAGCGGCACGAACACCTTCACCACCGGCTCGATGGTCGACACGCCGCGCCGCACGATCCACAGGTTCGCCACCCAGACCAGGACCACCAGCCCGACCACCCACCAGGTCGAGATCATGTGGAAGAAGAACCCGGCCGGGTTCGGCATGGCGGGCGCGGCGAAGGCCGGCACCGGGCTCTCCGCCTTCCACAGCGGGCCGACGGCGCCGGCGAGCATGCCGCACACCCAGGCCAACAGGGTCACGTAGTACATGGTGATGAAGGCCGCGTTGAGCAGCCCCCACCAGCCGGCGAGCTCGCCCCAGCGGCCGGCGATCCGGCCCAGGGACTGGGGGAACGCCTGCTGGGTGAGGCTGCCCAGGCCGAGCTCGCTGATCAGCACCGGCATGCCGACCACACACAACGCGAGCAGATAGGCGAGGTAGAACGCCCCGGCCCCGTACTTGTAGGCGTTGGCGCCGAAGAAGACGATGTTGCCGAGCCCGATCGCCGAGCCCGACGCGGCCAGGACAAACCCGAGCTTCGAGCTCCACTGGCCGCGGCGTTGGGCGTCGCTGGACTGGGCCATCGGCTCCTCGGTCGATCTACTGCGATGGATGGGAGGCGTCCGCGGACGGATGATATCGGCCCCGTGACCCCCTCCGCAACCGACCCACGAGGGCGCTTGACCCGTGCGGGGGGCCATGCTAGATTCCCGGCGGTCTCGGGCGCCCGCCCGAAGTGGCGGGGTTGCCCTATCCATGTGCCGAAGATCGTAGTTCCCGAAGTTTTCCGACGACTCGAGACCTGCCCATGAACCTCATTCCTGACGCCAGTCTCCTGGTGATCATGGGAATTTTCTGGATCACGTACCTGATCCTGCGGTTCTGCCTCTTCGGCCCGCTCTCGGAGATCCTCCGCGAGCGCCGGGAGACGGTGGAGACGGCGCGTGCCGAGCACGACGCGGCGGTCGAGCAGACCGAGGAGAAGATCGAGGTCGAGCGGGTGCGGCTCAACGAGACCCGGGCCGAGGCCGCGGCGCGCCGCGACGAGCTGCGCCGGGCGGCCGAGGAGCGCCGCCAGGAGATCCTCGGGGTGACCCGGGAGCAGACCGACCAGCGCCTGCGCGAGGCGGGCGCCGAGCTCGAGGCCGACGTCGAGCGCGAGCGCGCCGAGCTTG
>CAZIIB010000143.1:2629-7986 GCA_964539125.1 uncultured Thermoanaerobaculia bacterium
ATGGTGCGCCACGCGACGTCGATCACACCGCGGACCGGATCGATCCACAGCCGCACCGAGTCGAGGTCTTCCATCTGAGCGAACTCGTAGCCCTCGTCGCTCAGCCGTTCGTCGTCGCCGTCGACGACGACGGTGAAGTCGCGCGTCCACCCCGCACCCTCGCCGGCCACATTGCGGACCGCCTGCTGGAGAAGAGCGCGTGAACCGGCCGGCGAGATCGATGGCGTCCGCCGCGGCGCTCCTGGCCGGCCTCCTTCTCGCGCTTCCGGCGGCGGCGGCCGAAGAGGGCCCCTTCGGGACCTTCCTGGGTCTGCCGCGCTGGCTCTGGATGCTGGCCAACCTGGTCCTCTTCTTCGGCCTCATCGGCTACTTCCTGGGGCCGCCGCTCACCCGCTTCCTGGAGGCCCGCGAGCGCCGGATCCGCGAGGAGCTCGAGGAGGCCCGCGAGCGCCGTGCCCAGGCGGCCGAGCTCCAGGCGACCCTGGGCGACCGCATCGCCGAGCTGGAGCGCCAGATCGCGTCGCTGGGGGAGCGGGCCGAAGCCGATGGACGGCTCGCGCACGAACGGATCCTGGAGCAGGCCGCGCGCGAGCGAGACCGCCTGCTCGCCCAGGCCGAGAGCGAGATCGAGCACCGGCTGGCCCAGGCCCGGCAGGAGCTCAAGGAGTTCACCGCGACGCTCGCCGCCCGCCTGGCTCGCGAGCAGCTCGAGCGCGAGCTCGGACCCGAGGAGCGCCGGCGAGTCTTCCGGCGCAACCTGACGCGCCTCGAGCGGGAGGCGTCATGATCCGCCGCTTCGCCCGCCCCTACGCCGAGGCCCTGCTCAAGGTCGCCGGTGGCGCCGAGCCGGCGATTGCCGTGCGCGACCAGCTCCGCTCCCTGGGCAGCGCCATGAACCAGGTGCCGGGCATCGGCAAGATGGCGGCCAACCCGGCCGTGCCGCTCGAAACGAAGCACCGGATCCTTCGGGAGATCGGCGAGACGCTGGGCCTGGGCGAGCTCGCCCGCCGCTTCGTGGCCCTGCTGCTCGGCAACCATCGTCTCCACCACCTGGACGCGGTGCTCGAGTACCTCGACCTCGAGATCGACCGCCGCCTCGGGGTGGCGCGAGCCGAGGTGACCAGTGCCCAACCGCTCGACGACGCGGAGGCCGAGCGGCTCCGTGCGGTTCTTGGCAAGGCGCTCGACCGGAAGGTCGAGCTGACGCTCGCCGTGGACGAGGGCCTGATCGCGGGGTTCAAAGCCCGCGTCGGGAGCATCCTGTACGACGCCAGCCTCCAGGGGCAGCTCGATCGCCTCGCCCGGAAGCTGGCCGAAGCCTAGCCGCCCGTAACTCCGAACCCGAGGCGCGAGGGGCGGGCGACGACGAGAACCGAGACCACCACGACGGGCTGCTAGCACCGTCTCAAGGAGTGCCGTTTCGATGCAGATCAAGGCAGACGAGATCACCGCGATCCTGGAGCGCGAGCTCTCCGGCTACGAGGCCGACGTCGACGTGGCCGAGGTGGGCACCGTGCTCAGCGTCGGCGACGGCATCGCCCGGGTCTACGGCCTCGAGAAGGCCATGGCGAACGAGCTGCTGGCCTTCCCCAACGAGGTCTTCGGCCTCGCCCTCAACCTCGAGGAGGACCAGATCGGCGCGGTGCTCATGGGCGAAACGCGCAAGGTCAAGGAGGGGGACGAGGTGCGCCGCACCGGCCGCATCATCGAGGTGCCGGTGGGCCCGGCCCTGATCGGACGGGTGGTCGACCCCCTGGGGCGCCCGCTCGACGAGAAAGGTCCGATCGAGGCCGCCCAGCACTACCCGGTGGAGCGCATCGCTCCGGGCGTGGTCGACCGCCAGCCGGTGCGCGAGCCGATGCAGACCGGTCTGAAGGCCATCGACTCGATGATCCCCATCGGCCGCGGCCAGCGCGAGCTGATCATCGGCGACCGCCAGACCGGCAAGACCGCGGTCGCCCTCGACGCCATCGTCAACCAGAAGCACACCGACATCATCTGCATCTACGTCGCCATCGGCCAGAAGCGCTCGACGGTCGCCCAGGTGGTCAAGACCCTGGAGGACCAGGGAGCGATGGAGCACACGGTGGTGGTTTCGGCCTCGGCCTCGGAGCCCGCCCCGCTCCAGTACCTGGCCCCCTACGCCGGCTGCGCCATGGGCGAGTACTTCATGGACCAGGGCGGCCATGCGCTGGTGATCTACGACGACCTCTCGAAGCAGGCGGCGGCCTACCGCGAGATGTCGCTCTTGCTCCGGCGCCCGCCGGGGCGCGAGGCCTACCCGGGCGACGTCTTCTACCTCCACTCGCGTCTGCTCGAGCGGGCGGCCAAGCTGTCCCAGGCCAAGGGCGGCGGCTCGCTCACCGCGCTGCCCATCATCGAGACCCAGGCGGGCGACGTCTCGGCCTACATCCCGACCAACGTCATCTCCATCACCGACGGCCAGATCTTCCTCGAGAGCGACCTGTTCTACTCGGGCGTGCGGCCGGCGATCAACGTCGGCATCTCAGTCTCCCGGGTCGGCGGCTCGGCCCAGATCAAGGCGATGAAGAAGATCGCCGGCACGCTGCGCCTCGAGCTCGCCCAGTTCCGCGAGCTCGAGGCCTTCGCCCAGTTCGGCTCCGACCTCGACAAGTCGACCCAGGCCCAGCTTGGCCGCGGCCGGCGCCTGGTCGAGATCCTGAAGCAGGCCCAGTACGAACCCATGCCGGTGGAGCTCCAGGTGCTCTCCATCTTCGCCGGCACCAGGGGCCTCCTCGACAACCTGGAGGTCGAGCACGTGCGGCCCTACGAACGCGATATGCACCGGGTCTTCCAGGACGAGCACCCGGAGGTCCTGGCCGAGATCCGGGAGAAGAAGCAGATCTCGAGCGAGCTCGATGCGAAGATCCTCGAGGTCATGACCTTCGTCCGCGAGGACTACCTGGGAAGGAAGCCCGAAGCCAAGGTCGTCAAGGCGGCCTGAACGGGGTGGACCGATGGCCAACCTCCTCGACATCAAGCGCCGGATCCGCTCGGTCAAGAACACCCAGCAGCTGACCAAGGCGATGAAGATGATTTCGGCGGTCAAGCTCCGCCGAAGCCAGGAGCACATCCTGGCCACACGGCCCTACGCCGTGGAGCTCGCCAAGGTGACGGCCAAGCTCGCCCAGGGAGCCCGGGCGGCGGCCCTCGACGCCGAGCCGGAAGTGCTCGACGCCGGCGAGGGCGGCCCGGAGGCGGCGGGTGTCCACCCGCTGCTCGAGGTCCGGCCCGAGAACCGGGTACTGCTCGTGGTGGTGAGCGGCGACCGGGGGTTGGCGGGCTCGTTCAACGCCAGCGTCCTGCGCCTGGCCCAGAAGGAGACCTCGCGCTGGGAGACGGTCGAGCTCCTGCTCCTGGGCAAGAAGGGCGCGGACTTCTACGGCCGGCGCTCGATCCCGATCCGCAAGGCCTTCCGGGATCTGTTCACCCGGGTCACCTACGAGCAGGCGAAGGCGATCGCCGAGGACATAGCCGCCGCCTACTCCGCCGGCGAGTACGACGCTGTCTACGTGATCTACAACCAGTTCAAATCCATCGCGAGCCAGGAGCTGACCGAAGAGCGGCTGCTGCCGATTCCGGTGGCCGAGGCGGAGGGCGCGGCGGGCGGCGAGCACGGTGAGGACGCCGAGCGCGAGGTGGGCACCGACTACCTCTACGAGCCCTCGCCCGATGCGATCCTCGCCCGGATCCTGCCCCGCTACGTGACCTTCCAGGTCTACCGCGCGCTGCTCGAGTCGCAGGCCGCCGAGCATGCCGCCCGGATGACCGCCATGGACTCGGCGACCAACAACGCCGGCGAGATCATCGACAAGCTGACCCTGAACTACAACCGGGCGCGCCAGGCGGCGATCACCAAGGAGCTGATCGAGGTGGTCTCCGGCGCCAACGCCCTCGAAGGCTAACCCGAGGAACCCAGCCGTGAACGAACCCGAGAAGCGCAACGTGGGCAAGGTCGTCCAGGTCATCGGGCCGGTGCTCGACGTCGAGTTCCCGCCCGACCAGATGCCCGAGATCCTGAACGCCGTCGAGGTCAAGGACCCCGGGAAAGAGACCGGCATGCCCATCGACCTCGTGGCCGAGGTGGCCCAGCACCTGGGCGAGAACCAGGTGCGGTGCATCGCCATGAAGCCCACCGACGGCGTGGTGCGCGGCACCGAGGTCGTCGACACCGGCCGCCCGATCGCGACCCCGGTCGGCACCCCGACGCTGGGCCGGATCCTGTCGGTGATCGGCGAGCCGGTCGACGGGCTGGGGCCGGTCGAGAGCGACGAGCACTGGCCGATCCACCGGTCGGCGCCGGCCTTCGAGGACCAGTCGACCGAGACCGAGATGTTCGAGACCGGGATCAAGGTCGTCGATCTGCTCGAGCCCTACACCCGGGGCGGCAAGACGGGGCTCTTCGGCGGCGCCGGCGTGGGCAAGACGGTGCTCATCCAGGAGCTGATCAACAACGTGGCCCTCCAGCACGGCGGCTACTCGGTGTTCGCCGGCGTCGGCGAGCGCACCCGCGAGGGCAACGACCTGCTGCGCGAGATGGTCGAGGCCAAGATCATCGACTTCGGCGAGGACTTCTACGAGCACCTGGAGGCGACCGGCGAGTTCGACATGGAGCGGGTCGACCGCACGACCCTGGACAAGAGCAAGGTCGCCCTGATCTACGGCCAGATGACCGAGCCGCCGGGCGCCCGCCTGCGGGTCGGCCTGACCGGGGTCACCGTCGCCGAGTACTTCCGCGACACCCAGGGCCAGGACGTGCTGCTCTTCATCGACAACATCTTCCGCTTCACCCAGGCGGGCTCGGAGGTTTCAGCGCTCCTCGGGCGCATGCCGTCGGCCGTCGGCTACCAGCCGAACCTGGCCTCGGAGATGGGCGCCCTCCAGGAGCGGATCACCTCGACCCACAAGGGCTCGATCACCTCGGTGCAGGCGATCTACGTGCCCGCCGACGACCTGACCGACCCGGCGCCGGCCACCGCCTTCGCCCACCTGGACGCCACCTCCGTGCTGTCGCGCCAGATCTCGGAGCTCGGCATCTACCCGGCCGTCGACCCGCTCGACTCGACCTCGAAGATCCTCGATCCCCGGATCGTCGGCGAGGAGCACTACGACGTGGCGCGCCGGGTCCAGACCATCCTCCAGCGCTACAAGGACCTCCAGGACATCATCGCCATCCTGGGCATCGACGAGCTCTCCGAGGAGGACAAGCTCATCGTCGCCCGAGCGCGCAAGATCCAGCGCTACCTCTCCCAGCCCTTCTTCGTCGCCCAGCAGTTCACCGGCCTCGAGGGGCGCTACGTCAAGGTGGCCGACACCATCGAGGGCTTCCAGCGGAT
>CAZIIB010000144.1:0-7947 GCA_964539125.1 uncultured Thermoanaerobaculia bacterium
CCATGAGTGCCGCATCCTCAATCTGAGCTCGGACGGCATGGCGGTGCAGACCGGCGTGCCCCTCTCCCCCGGCCGGAGCTACACCGTGAAGATCGAGGGCGGCTCCCCGCAGCTCCGCCTCTTGGGCACCGTTGCCTGGTGTCGCCTCCAGGGCACGAAGCGCAACGACGAGGGGGAGAACCTGCCCCAGTACGCCGCCGGGATCGAGCTCCGGCGCAACCTCTCCGAGACCGACCGCGAGGTGCTCCGGCTCCTCGAGGCCAAGGGCGTCATCCAGCTCGAGCGGAGCCTCGACGGGTACCTGGTGCCTCACGGTGTCTCGCCCGAGGGCGGCGCGGCGTCGTCCTTCGCGGTCCGTGGACTGAGCCGCACGGGGATGGTGGTCTACGCGCCGTTGCGCGTCCAGCGCGACGATCTCCTCGACCTGCACGTCGAGGTGGCCGGGGAGTCCCTGGAGATGACCGTCCGCGTCGCCCGGGTGCGCCCGGTCGAGGAGCGGGCCGGCCACCCCTTCGCCGAGCTCGTCCTGGAGTACGCCGAGATGGCCGACCAGGCCCGGGAGAGCCTGGAGGTTCTGATCCGCGAAGAGCTCGGCCTGGAGGCCTCCGAGGAGGGCTGAGACCGCGCGGGCCCCCATCCGCCGGTGCAGGGCCGCCCGCCCCGTCAGGTGTGGACGCGCCGAGCCGCGCGGGCGACACTGGAGCCAAGCTGGAGTGGTCGCAGAACCGGCCGGCCCGGAGGTGCCCCATGGCAACCGCTCCCGGAGTGCATCGCTTCGCCTTCGCCCTCCATCCGCTCGACGTCGGCTACATCCACCGTCACCCTCCCCTGCGCTGGACCCGATTCCTGCCGGACGCCCTGGTCGAGACGGTGGCGGCCTGGGTGCCCCCCTTCGAGCTGGGGAAGGTGACCGGCGGCCGCTCGGCTGCCACCGGCCAGCGCATCGAGGGCTTCCTCTTCACCCTGAGCGCCACGCCTCGCCAGATCATGCGCCACGGCGAGCGCTTCACCTACCGCAAGCTCCACCGCATCGCCCGGATGGCCGAACGCAGAGGGGCGCAGATCCTCGGCCTGGGAGCCTTCACCAAGGTGGTGGGCGACGCCGGGATCACGGTGGCGCGCGAGGCCGACATCCCGGTCACCAGCGGCAATAGCCTGACCGTGGCGGCCACCCTCGAGGCGGCGAAGCAGGCCGTGCTGCGCATGGGGGCCGAGGACCTGGTCCGCGGCCGCGCCATGATCGTGGGGGCGACCGGCGCGATCGGCTCGGTCTGCTCGCGGCTGATCGCCCAGGCGATCCACGACGTGGTCCTGGTGTCGATCGAGCCCGAGCGGCTGGCTGCGCTCGAGCGGACGATCCAGGCGGAGACCCCCGGGGCCCGCGTGGTCACCGCCCTCACCACCAGCGAGCACGCCGGAGAGTGCGACCTCATCGTCACCGCCACCTCGGCGTTCGGCCAGCGCGTGCTCGACATCGCGGCCCTGAAGCCGGGGGCGGTGGTCTGCGACGTGGCCCTGCCTCCGGACGTCCGCCGCCGAGAGGCCGCCCTGCGGCCCGACGTGCTGGTGATCGAGGGCGGCGAGGTGCTGATCCCCGGTGAAGTGCACTTCGGCTACGACCTCGGCCTGCCCCCGGGCACCACCTACGCCTGCCTGGCCGAGGCGGCCCTGCTCGCCATGGAAGGCCGCTTCGAGGACTACACCCTGGGCCGGGAGATCGAGATGGAGCGGGTCAAGGAGGTCTACCGGTTGTTCCAGAAGCACGGCTTCCGGCTCGCCGGCCTGCGCTCGTTCGGCCACTACGTCACCGACGAGGAGATCGCGGAGAAGCGCGCCCTGGCCGAGCGCCTGCGCGCCGACCCCGAGCTGTGCGCCCGCGTCAAGGCCGAGGCGGCCGCGAAGCTCGCCGGGATGCCGGAGAGGTCCAAGCAGCGCGCGGGCTCGAGGGGCGAGCTCGGCCAGGCGGTGCGCTGGGCCGGCCTCGCCGCCGGCCTCGCGGGCGTTGCCTGGGCCTCCTACCGGAGGGTGCGCAAGGGCCGGCGTCCGGAGGCGGCATGAGGGCCCGGGAAAGCCGATGCCCCCGAGTCGCCTTTCTCGTTGCGAAACCGGCTCCCGAGCGCTAGTGTTGCCTCGTTGCCCTCCCCTCGGGACCGGCAACGCACCTCGAAGGGGAACGCATGACGCAAGATCCCGCGGCGTCCTCTCCCTTGGAGCGCCTGGAGGATTTCGAGACCCTCGTCGAGACGGAGGTCGGCGACACCCAGATGAGGCGGGCCCGCCACCTCGAGCGGACCTCCGGACTCCGGCAGCTATACCTGAAGTTCGAAGGGGACAACCCGAGCGGGACCCAGAAGGACCGGATCGCCTACGCCCAGGTGGCCGACGCCCTGCGCCGCGGATTCGACGCGATCACCGTCGCCACCTGCGGCAACTTCGGCGCCGCGCTGGCGCTGGCGGCCCGGGACGCCGGCCTGCGGGCGGTGGTGCTGATCCCTGCGGCCTATCACACCCGCCGCCTCGCCGAGATCGAAGCGGCGGGGGCCGAGATCCGCCGCCCGGAGGGGGACTACGAGAACGCGGTCGAACGCTCCCAGGAGATGGCCGAGCGCGAGGAGCTCTACGACGCGAATCCCGGGGGAGCGAACACGCCGATCCAGCTCAAGGCCTACGGCGAGATCGCCTACGAGATCTACGACGAGCTCCGGGACGCTCCGGCGATCGTCGCGGTGCCCGTCTCCAACGGCACCACCCTCGCCGGCATCCACCGGGGTTTCGTCGGCCTCCACCGGAGGGGTCGGACGTCGCGGATCCCCCGGATGGTCGCCGCTTCCTCTCTCCACAAGAACCCGATCGTCCACGCCTTCCGCCACGGCCTCGAGGAGTGTGTGGACCTGGAGCCCGGAGAGGTCCGGGAGACGCTGGTCAACGAGCCGCTCGTCAACTGGCGCGCGATCGACGGCGACGCGGCCCTGGAGGCGGTTCGCGAGACCGGGGGCTGGGCGGCGTCGGTCAGCGACCGACGGATGACGGGGACGGCCCGACGGCTCCGCGACGACGAGAGCCTCAACGTCCTGCCGGCCGCGACCGCCGGCCTGGTCGCGCTCCTCGAGCACCACGCAAGAGAGCCGCTGCCGGGGGATCGCTACGTCGTGGTCCTGACCGGGAGGAAGGGGAAATGATCGTCGCGAGAACCGAGGGCCGAGCGATCGTCTACTGCGAGGGCGCCTTCGGGACCACCAACGGCAAGACCGCCCACGGCCTGGTACGCCGCAGCGAGCGGTGGGAGGTGGCGGCGGTCGTCGACTCCCGCCATGCCGGCGACGACGCCGGCCGCGTGCTGGACGACCGGCCGGCCGGCATTCCGATCGTCCCCGACCTCGAGAGCGCGCTGGCGAAGGCCCGGGAAACGGGCGGCCCGGCGACGCACCTGGTGATCGGGCTCGCACCGGACGGTGGCCGGCTCCCGGCGAGCGCCCGGACCGACGTCCTGCGGGCGATCGAGGCCGGGCTGCATGTCGTCTCCGGCCTCCACGACCTCCTCGGCGACGACGCCGAGCTGGTGGCGGCCGCCCGGGAGCGGGGCGTCGTCCTCCACGACGTCCGGCGGCCGCCGGCGCGGCAGGACCTCCACTTCTTCAGCGGCAAGATCCTCGAGGTCGACGCGCTGGTCGTCGGGCTCCTCGGCACCGACTCCGCGGTCGGCAAGCGGACCACCGCCTGGCTCTTGGTCGACGCCCTCCGGGCCGCCGGCCGCTCCGCCGAGCTGGTTGGGACCGGACAGACCGCCTGGATGCAGGGGGCTTCCTACTCCCTCGTCACCGACGCCCTGATCTCCGACTTCATGACGGGAGAGATCGAGCACGCGGTCTGGAGCTGCTGGCGCGACCGGAGGCCCGACGTGATCGTGATCGAGGGCCAGGGCAGCCTGCTGCACCCCGCCTATCCCGGTGGCTACGAGGTCCTCGCCGGTGGCCGCCCGCATGCGCTCGTGCTCCAGCACGCTCCTGCCCGCAAGGTCTACGACGGCTTCCCGGACTTCCCGCTCGATCCGCTGCCGCGACAGATCGAGGCCGTCGAGATGATCTCTGGCCGGCCGGTGGTGGCCCTGACCCTCAACCACGAGGACCTGACGCCCGGTGCCCTCCGCCGGGAGATCGCCCGGCTGCGGGAGGAGACCGGCCGACCCGTCTGCGACCCACTGCGGGACGGCTGCAACGAGGTGGTCGCGGCGCTCCGGCCCCATCTCGAAGAGAGGCGCGGACGATGACCATCGCCGAGGAGCCACGCCGCGACCCGGCGACCGATGACGCCCTCGGCCCGCTGCTCGTGCTCGACCGTCTCGAGGTCGGCCCGGTCCGTCTCGAGCCCCGGCGGCTGACGGCGCCCTACCGGGTCACCCGCGACGGAGCGAGCCGGGAGACCGAGCTGATCTTCCGGTGGGAGGAGCCCGTCTTCGAGCCTGAACGGAGGGCCGACCAGAACCTGGCGCTGCTCGTCGCCGCCCAGGTCGCCCTCAACTACGGCCTCTTCTGCCGCGAGATCGTCTTCCACGGCGAGCTCGAAACGTGCGATCGCCGCTTCCTCGCCGCGATGCTCGAGAATACCGCCCGGGAGATCTACGTCCTGAAGATCCACGGCGAGAATCCCTTTCTCGCCCCGGAGGTCCGGGATCTTCCGGTCGTCCGACTCGATTCGTACGTCCAGGCTCGGCTGCTCTTCGACGGGACCGACGGGGACGACCCGGGCTTCGGCGAGGCGGGGTGGGCGACGTCGCCCGACCGCTGGGCCGTCCTCTCCTCCGGCGGCAAGGACAGCCTCCTGAGCTACGGCCTCTTGAAGGAGCTCGGCTGCGACCCCCACCCGCTCTTCGTCAACGAGTCGGGACGCCACTGGTTCACGGCGCTCCGCGCCTTCCGCCGCTTCCGCGACGAGCGAGCCCACACCGCGAGGGTGTGGACCAACGCCGACCGGGTCTTCTCCTGGATGCTCCGGCAGCTTCCCTTCGTCCGGCCCGACTTCCACCGGGTGCGAGCCGACATCTACCCGATCCGCCTGTGGACCGTCGCCGTCTTCGTCTTCTCCGTCCTGCCGCTGCTCCGCCGCCGGCGCATCGGACGTCTGGTCGTCGGGGACGAGTACGACACGACGGTCCGACGCCGGTTCCGGGGCATCCCCCACTACGACGGCCTCTTCGACCAGAGCCGATTCTTCGACCACGACCTCTCCCGTCTCTTCGCCGCCAAGGGCTGGGGCGTCGTCCAGCTCTCTCTCTTGCGCCCGCTGTCGGAGCTGATGATCGAGACGATCCTCGCCCGGCGTTACCCGGAGCTCCTCTGCCTCCAGGTCTCCTGCCACGCCGCCCACCGGGAAGGGGACGACGTCATCCCCTGCGGACGATGCGAGAAGTGCCGTCGGATCGTCGCCATGCTGCTGGCCGCCGGGGCGGATCCCGGGCTCTGCGGCTACGACCGGCAGCGCCGGGAGAGCGCCACCTCCGAGCTGGTCGCCCGCGGAGTCCACCAGGAGAGCGAGGGGGTCGCCCACCTCGCGGCGGTCCTCCACGAGAAGGCCCTGATCGACGAGCCCCGCCTCGGCAAGATCGCCGCGAAGCGCCACCCGGAGATCGTCAGCCTCCGGTTCCATCCCGAGCGCTCTCCCGTCGCCGAGGTTCCGATCCCGATCCGCAAACGCCTCTACGGGATCTACCGCGAGCACGCCGAGGGAGCGCTGGCGCGCCACGGGCGGGCCTGGATCCCGATCGACCTCGACTCCGACCCCTCGATGACGGCACCGGCGCCCCATGAGCGGGCGGGCGCAAACGCCGAGGTCTCCTCGCCCCGCCGGCACCTCTGGGGCGAGCTGACGTGGCCCGAGGCGGAGCAGGCGCTCGGCCGGGTCGACCTCGCCCTGCTTCCGGTCGGCGCCATCGAGCAGCACGGGCCCCACCTGCCGCTCGACACCGACTCCTTCGACGCCGAGTACTCCGTCCTTCGGGTCGCAGAGGCCTGCAGCGAGCCCAGGCCCCTGGTCCTGCCGCTGGTCCCCTACGGCGTCTCCTACCATCACGACGACTTCCCCGGGACCCTCAGCGTGACGAACGAGACGCTGGCCCGGTTCGTCTACGAGGTCGGCATGGCGGCCGCCCGCAACGGCATCCGCAAGCTGGTGATCGTCAACGGCCACGGGGGCAACTCGGCGACGCTCCACTTCGCGGCCCAGATGATCAACCGGGACGCCCACATCTTCACCTGCGTCGAAACCGGAGAGACGAGCGACGAGGCCGTCTTCGCCCTGGCCGAGACCCCCAATGACGTCCACGCCGGCGAGATCGAGACCAGCACCACCCTGGCGACCCGGCCGGAGCTGGTGCGCATGGACCTCGCCCGTCCCTTCGTTCCGGACTTCTCCTCCCGCTACCTCGACTTCACCTCGAAGCACGCCGTGGGCTGGTACGCGCGCACCGCGAAGATCTCCGAAAGCGGCGTCTTCGGCGATCCGACGAAGGCGACCCGGGAGAAGGGCGAAGCGATGTGGAAGGCGATGATCGAGCACCTCGTCGAGCTGGTCGAGCACCTCAAGGGGCTCACCCTCGAGGAGATCTACGAGCGGCGCAACTGAGGCGCAACCGAGATGAGGATCGTCCGCCTCGACGTCCGCCGCGTCTCCATGCGGCTGGACGAGCCCTACGCGATCGCCTACGAGACCGTCGACACGGCCGAGAACCTGTTCGTCGACCTCGTCACCGACGGCCCCCTCGTCGGCCGGGGCTGCGCCGCCCCCGACGCCGCGGTCACGGGCGAGTCGCTCGCCGACGCCGAGGCAGCGCTGTGCGACGTCGCCGCGCCGCTGCTGCGCGGCGAAGACCCTCTGCTACGAACCCGCCTGACCGAGCTCCTCCGCCGCGAGATCCCCGATCGGCCGTCCGCCAGGGCCGCGGTGGACCTCGCCCTCCACGATCTCCTCGGCCAGGTCGCCGGGCTCCCGGTCTGGAAGCTGCTCGGCGGCTTCCGGGAGGGGATCGCGACGAGCGTGACCGTCGGCATCCTGCCCGTCGCGGAGACGGTCGAGCGCGCTCGTCGCTGGCTCGCCGACGGATTCCGCTGCCTCAAGCTGAAGGGGGGCCGCGACGTCGACGACGACGTCGCCCGGGTGATCGCGGTCCGCGAGGCGGTCGGCGGCGGCGTCGAGCTCCGCTTCGACGCCAACCAGGGATACACGCGGGAGCAGGCCCTCCACTTCGTGCGCTCGGTCCGCTCGGCCGACCTCGCCATCCTGGAGCAGCCGACCCCCGCCGGCAGGCCGGAGCTGCTCGGCGAGGTCGCCGGCGAGGTCGCCCTCCCGGTGATGGCGGACGAAAGCCTCCTCGGCCTCCGGGACGCGTTCCGGATCGCCGCGGAGGGCCTCGCCGACATGGTCAACGTCAAGCTGATGAAGATCGGCGGTCTGACCCCGGCGCTCCACGTCGACAGCGTCGCCCGCGTCGCGGGGCTGGAGGCGATGGTCGGCTGCATGGACGAAGCGGCCCTCGGAATCGCCGCGGGCCTCCACTTCGCACTGGCGCGGCCGAACGTGGAGTACGCCGACCTCGACGGACACATCGGCCTCGTCGGGGACCCGAGCGCGGGCGCGGTGATCGTCCGCGACGGCGTCCTCTACCCTCGCGAGGACCCGGGACTGGGCTGGAGACCGGCGAGGTCGCCATGACCTCTTTGTCTTCAAATGGTGCCGGAGGCGGGGGTCGAACCCGCATGGCCCGAGAGCCGGGGGATTTTAAGTCCCCTGCGTCTACCGGTTCCGCCACTCCGGCAGTGGGGGGTTGAATTCTAGCGGAGCCGAACCCCTACCCCACTTCCAGCTCGTAGTCGGTGGTGATCTCGATCGCCTTGTGGATCGACTGGTAGACCGGGCAGTGCTCGGCGTGGATGCGGTGCACCCGCTCGACCGTCT
>CAZIIB010000145.1:0-7941 GCA_964539125.1 uncultured Thermoanaerobaculia bacterium
CCCGTGAGCCAGTTGACTCCGACCAGGATCCGTCCGGCGACCGGCTCGGGCGGCTGCCAGATCACCTCGGGGTGGGCTCTTCGGTAGGCGTCGATGAAGTCCCGGTCCTGCCCCCAATCGAGGTTCGAGTCGGCGAGGATCTTGTAAGCGAGCTTGCGGTCTGGGACCAACTCGTTCATGTACGGCAGAAAGTCAGGGTAGTAGGAGAACACTGACGCAGCCAGCCATGCGGCCAGTAGGCCTCCCGCCACCGCGAGCCTCCGACGCGCCCTCGGGCCGAGCGCGCCCCATGTCTGCGGCGAAAGGAGGGAGCCGGCAAAGACGTGCAGGAACGGGAACACCACGAGGACGTAGCGAATCCCGATGTCGGCCTCGAAGAAGAAGTCGAAATAGACCAGGAAGAACGCGGCCGGGACCAGGAGAAACGCTTCGTCCCGCGCGAAGCGAAACCGCCGTCCACGGAACTGGAGCACGGCGTAGGCGACGAGCGCTGCGAGCCAGACGATCTGAGTGGGCAAGGGGACCTTGAAGAGGCCAGCGACCAGGAAGTAGCCGGGGAAACCACGGCCGTCGCGGATTTCGCCCAGGAGATAGGTGTTGCCGTACCCCCGGCCGGTCCTCTCGCGGGCGAGCACCCAGTCGAGCCCCTCGAGAAAAGGGTAGGGCAGCGGAAGGCTCGCCTCCGGCCAGAGCTCGACCACGCGGTCTCGAACCTCGCGAAACGGCTGGGAGCGGAAATGAAACTCGGCGAGGGGCCAGAACGGATCCTGGAACACGAACGCCACGTTGACCACCAGGACCATGCCGGCTGCAAAGAGGGTGCTCCACAGCGCGAAGTTGCCGATTCTCCGGGCCAAGGCGAGCCCGGCACGCCGCCGCAGATCCCTTGCGAGAGGTCCGGCGAACCGGACGGCGGCCACCATCAGGAGCACAGGAAGGAGATACGCGCCGGTGTACTTGGCGACCTGGGCGAGGCCGAAGGCGAGGGCTGCAGCGGCGCCCCGCCACCGGCGGGAGCGTCGGTCCGGCGCCTCGAGAAACCCCCAGAACGTATACAGCGAGAGGAGGATGGTGAGGGCGGCGTAGAGATCCGTGGTGACAAACCGCCCGTGGGCGAGAAGGTTCGGGTCGAGGGCTCAGAGGAAAAGCGAGAGGAAACCGGCCGCCACGCCGTAGAGCTGTCGAGACCAACGGAAGACGAGCCAGGCCAGGAGGAGAAACGCGAGGATCGTGGGGTAACGCGCCGTCCCGTCGGCCGCCAGGAAATCTCTGAGTGACCCGGAGCCCGCTGGTCCCAGCTCCTCGGCGAACCGCTTGGGCAGAGCATTCCAGGCCGAGATCGGCATCTTCGAGTCATCGAAGCGCGTGGCGTCGCCGTGGAGGATGCCGAGGCCGTAGCGAAGGTGATCCGGGGCGTCGTAGGTCAGCGACTTGCCGCGAATGCTCGCAGCCTCGAGCACGAAGAGACCGGCGAGGAGCAGGAGGACGACAAGCGCGATCCGCCGGGAGGTCCCGCGCAAGAGCGCGAGGCGAGCAGTTGCCATGGAGAGCGATCCTAGCAGGCTGATAACCTCTCAAAGGTGCGCCTAATCGCTGGCTCTCTCCCTGCGTCCTCGGTCCTTGTCGCTCTCTTGTGCCTCGGGGCGGCGACCGCCGCGGGTTGCGGAGATCACCCGCCGGTGCGTGTGGTGCTGGTGACCATCGACTCGCTGCGCTATGACGCTCTGGTCGAAGATCGGGGCGATGCGAAGGCGAGCTCGTCGATGCCGCACCTGCTCCGGCAGGCTCGTGAAGGAGCCTTGTTCGAGAATTTCTTCAGCGCGGCAGCGCGTACGGAGCCCTCTCTCGCCGCGATGCTCACGGGTCTCCCCCCCTGGGACCATCACCCAATTCGGGAAGGCCGTCCTCTGGACCCGAGGGTGGAGACGATCGCGGAGGTCCTCTCCCAGCGCGGGTTCTTCACGGGCGCGGTGGTCCCGAGCTCATCCCTGCGGCGGCACCTCGGATTCGCGCAGGGCTTCGAGGAGTTCTGGGATGGATCGGGTCGGGGCGAGCTCGACCCGGACGAGTCTCGGACCTCAGCGGCGGCGAGCGACCTGACCTCCCTGGCTCTCCGGCTCATCGACCGCGCATCGGCCGGCGCTGCCGCGGATGCGCCGGGGCAGTTCCTGTGGTTTCACTTCGACGGTCTGGGTGACCCTTACGGAGACTTGAGCGGTGGCCGCGCGTGCTCGACCTCCGGGCTGAACGGGACGATGGGGAGCGACGCCGGTGCAGAAGTGACGCGACGCCGCTGCCACCGGGCCTACGACGAAGACGCGGCCTTCTTGGACCGGGAGGTCGAGCGTCTGCTGTCTCGTCTCGACAAGGACCGACGCTGGGCGACGCACGTGCTCCTGGTGGCGGACCATGGTGAGAGCTTCCGTGGCGGTGAGTCGAGTGACGATCTCATGCGCGCGGTCCGCGACCAGATTCACGTTCCCCTGGTGATCCTCTCTCCACGCCTCCGGAATCAGGTGCGCCGGGACGTGGCGAGCTCTATCGACGTTGCGCGGACCGTACTCTCCCTGGCCGGCGTGAAATACCCCGACGCCCCGTTCTCGAGCGCCCGCGACCTCACGGCATGGGCTCCCGACCCCTCGATCGATCCTCAGGCCACAGCAGGCTTGCGCATCGGCGCCCTCGGAATCCTCCAGGGCCCTGCGTCGCCGACGCCCCCGAACGAGGGTCGATTCGATCTTCCGGCCGCCCCCGTGTTTTATGCCGTGGATCGTGCAGGGCGAGTCTTCATCGGGAACGCGGCGGAGCTTTTCACCCGCCCCCCGGGGTCAGGCCCCGCCGCCGAGGACCAGGCCCATGTGCTCTTCGAAAGCCTTGCGGTCCGTGCGAGGTCGGATCGGGCACCACGACCACGATGACAAGGGAGGCGTCCGCGAGAAGCCACGGGGGAGCGCCGACCCTCTGTAATCTCCATGAGCCCGGCCGGAAATAGGTCCCAAGATCCGTGGGGCAGGCTCCGCTACAGGGAACACGATTGGGATCTGTCGGACTTGTCGTGGGCCGGTAGGGATAGGAATAGACACGAGAGATGTAGATCCTTCCACTTGCCGGATCGAAGCTCGCATCCAAGTTGATGAAATAGTACATCTCAGTCCCGCCCGGGATCGTGGGACTGACAAGGCCCTTGGCACTGACTTCACCGTCAAGAGTCAGCATATGAGGGTCGCTTGTGGTTGTCCTGAAGAAATACGTCGAGGTCCTGCCTTGGCCCACGTACTGTTGGAGGAGACCGAGGTCCCCCTCGAGGCCGAAGACGTGAATCTCCGCTCCCGTGCGATGGAAGGCTGAGATCGATTCGAGGTGGACGTCGCTGCCATCAGCGCAGTCCTTGACCGGCCCTGGCGAGGTTCCCAACCCTATCGGAACGGTCCAAGTGAGGCCGTCGTTGGAGAAGCTGACACACGCGCCCCCAGCGTTGCCTGCATTGGCGAGCTGATATCCCATGTACATGACATACTTGTAGTTCTGGCTGTTTCTTGCATTGAAGTAGATCCACTCTTGCCCAAGGCTGTCATCGAAGGACGCCACGCTGAAGATTGCACGGTCTTGGTTCAAAGGGTCGCCGGGCAGGGCACCATTGGGTCTATCGGGAATCCCAACGAGGCTCGCCTGGGCGAAGCCAGCCGTAGTGCTCGACACGAGAGCGAGGGCCATGGCTATCATATTGTGTTTGAGGCGTATTTCTTCTCTCCCAGGGGTCAGTGTGTATCTACCATAGTAAGAACATGCGCTACTTTAAATACACTGGTATCTGGGGCATTTTTTATTTTACCTTAACTTATATCGAGGGAATTCTCTCGGGCGCAGGCCTGCACTGAAGGCGCGCCGAAGTCGTCGATGAGGGCTCGGGTGATGGGAGCTACCTGAGTCCCCAGTGCTTCGACGAAACCGTGAGCAGTGTCGGTTGGGCTACTAGAAGCCGGCTACCGGGGTGCCACTAGCGAGGCCGCTCGCCCGGGCTTCCTTGGCTCCCGCCGCCCAGCGCCTCGAGGCGCCTCCGGGCTAGGCGGGTCCGCGGATGGTCCTCGCCGACCGCCTCGGAGAAGGCCCGGTAGCTCGCCTCGAGGAGCGGGCGGGCCGCCTGCGGGCGGTGCGTGGCCAGGTAGCAGGCGCCGAGCTCGCCCTCCGTGCCCGCGAGGCGAGGGTCGGAGGGTGGGTAGAGGGCTTTCCGGATCGAGAGGGCGTGGCGCAGCGCCGCCTCGCCCTCGTCCTCCCGGCCCAGGGAGCAGAGAGCGGCTCCCCGCACCGTCTCGGCTCCGGCCACGTCGGGATGGTCAGGCCCCACGGCCTTGTGAAGGATGGCGAGGGCCTCGTCCGCCTCGGCGAGCGCATCGGCGTCGCGGCCCCGGTCATGGGCGAGCTGGGCGAGGGCGGAGTGGGCGAGGGCGGTCGTGGGGTGCTCGGCGCCCATCGTGCGCTCGCAGACGGCGAGCCCCTCGTCGAGGAGCTTTCCGGCTTCGTCGAAGCGTCCCTGGAGGCGCCGGACGCCGCCCAGGTTGAGCAGGGTGAAGGCGCGCTCGGGAAGCTCGCGGCCGGGGATGCGGCCGAAGGCGTCGAGGGCCTTGCGGTAGTAGGCCACCGCGCCGGCGAGATCGCCGCGGGTGTCGCGCACCAGGCCGAGGTTCCCCAGGCCGATGGCGACCGCCGGGTAGGCGTCGCCGAAGCGCGAGCGCATGATCTCGACCGCCTCTCGGAGGAGGGGCTCGGCCTCGTCGAGTCGGCCCTCCTTCCACAGAACGATCGCCACGTCGTTCTCGAACGGCCCGAGGTCCTCCCGGTCGCGCGGGGGCAGCCGCCGCTCCTCGGAGAGGGACTGGCGCATGAGGACGATGGCGGGCGGGTAGTCCCCTTGGAGGTAGCGAACGATCCCCAGGGAGTGAAGCACCCGGGCCCGCTCCGCCCGGCGCTTGGGCGAGGCTCCGGACGGGCGCCCCGCCAAGGTGCGCTCGAGCCGGCGCGCGGCTTCGAGCTCGCGGCGCGCGGCGGGGTAGAGCCCCAGGGCGCGGTAGCCGTTGCCCAGCGTGAGCCGCAGGGGTGCCTCGGCCTCCGGAGAGAGGCCTCCGGAGTCGCCGGGCTTGGAGAGGCGCTTGGCGGCTTCGTCCAGGAGCTCGACCACGGTCACCTGCGGCCCGGTCTTCGAGGCGGTGGAGTTCCAGCTCGAGTCGGCCGCCGAGAGCATGCCCTGGAGGAAGGAGCTCACCTCTTCGGCCTCCGTCCGCTCGGATTCGGCGCGCGCCGCCTGGCGCTCGGCGCGCCGCGCCTGCCAGGCGGTCGCGACGAAGCCGCCGGCCAGGGAGATGGCCACGAGAAGGCTCGCCGCCGCCGCCGCCCGATGGCGGCGGACGAGCTTCGCCACCCGGTAGCCGAGGCGGTCGCCCCGGGCGAGAACCGGGAGGCCGTCTAGGTGGCGCCGAACGTCCCCGGCGAGCTGCTCCACCGACCCGTAGCGGCGTTCGGGCTCCTTGGCGAGGGCGCGGAGCGCGATGTTGTCCAGGTCGCCGGCGAGGCGCCTCGCCGGCCGGCGGCCGGCCTGTGCCGCCACCGTCTGGCTCGGGCGGGGGGGCTCGGTCTCGCACACCGCGCGGGCGGCCGCCGCCAGGCTCTCGCCGGGTACGTCGTAGGGGTGCTCTCCGGTCAGCAGGCGATAGAGAAGGAGGCCCAGGGCGTAGACGTCGGTCGCCGTCGTGACCGGCTCGCCCCGCACCTGCTCGGGGCTCGCGTACTCGAGGGTCATCGCCGGCCGGCCGGCGCGGGTCAGGCCGCGGGTCTCCTCGCTCGCCGCTCCGGGGAGGTACTTCGCGATACCGAAATCGAGGAGCTTGACCTCCCCTTCGGCGGTGACCAGGATGTTCGCCGGCTTGAGATCGCGGTGGACGACCAGGTTGCGGTGGGCGTGCTCGACCGCCGAGCAGACGGTGAGGAAGAGGTGGAGCCGCTCTTCGATGGGCAGCTCCCGGCTTCGGCACCAGGCGTCGATCGGCTCGCCGTCCACGTACTCCATCACCAGGTAGGGCCAGCCCCCGTCCGTCGTGCCGCCGTCGTAGAGGCGGGCGATCGCCGGGTGATGGAAGCTCGCAAGGGTCTGACGCTCGGCGCGGAAGCGCCGCACCAGCTCGTCCGACAGCGGCCCCGAGCGCAGCAGCTTGATCGCCACCCGCTGGCGGAAGTCGTCGGCGCGCTCGGCGAGATGAACCTCCCCCATGCCGCCCCGGCCCAGAGCACCGACGATCCGGTACGGGCCGATCCGGCGGCCGACGAGGTCGCCCGGCCTCGCCGCTGCACCGACCTCTCGCGCTTCCGCCGCCACCGTCCGCTCGATGAAATCACCGGCCTCCTCGTGAGCGGCGAGAAGGGAGCGAAGCTCCGCGAGGAGCGGGCGGTCCACCGGCTCCAGGTGGTAGAGGAGCTCCTCTCGGGCGTCGGGGGCGAGGGCCGCGGCCTCGGCGAAGAGCTCTTTGAGGCGCGCCCGGAGGTCTGCAGTGTCGCCGGTGCTCATCCTGTCGAGGAGGTCTCGGAGCTCGCCCCGTCCCGGGTCAGCTCGCGGAAGAGCCATGCCCGCGCCATGGCGGACTCGCGCTTGACCGTGGTGGGAGAGACGCCCAGGGCGCGGGCGGCCTCCTCGACCGAGAGGCCGGCGAGGAAACGGAGCTCCACCACTTCCTCCTGGCGGGGGTCGATCTCGCCGAGCCGGCCCAGCGCCTGGTCGAGGGCCAGGAGGTCGAAGGCGTTCGCCGGTGCGCGCGCCTGCGCGCCGTCGAGGGTGACCTGGACCGCCAGGCCGCCGCGCTTGGCCGTGCGCCGCGCTCGGGCGTGGTCCACCAGGATCTGGCGCATGGCCCGGGCGGCCAGCACGTAGAGCTGTGGGCGCCCGCCGACCTCGAGCTCCGCGGACTGGCTGAGCTTGAGATACGCCTCGTGGACGAGGGCGGTGGGTTGGAGGGTATGGTCCGGGCGCTCGGTACGCATCGCCCGCGCGGCGAGGCGCCGGAGCTCGTCGTAGAGCGGGGGCAGGAGGATGTCGAGCCGGGGGGATGAGGAGTCCATGGTGCGGCCGAGGCTGATCCGGAACGAGGCCCCCGGCCGTTCGCTGCCACGACGACGACTCCGGGCCCGTCCAAACGCTCCGTGTATGTGCTCGAGGGTAGCACTCGGCTGCGGCGCGGGTGGAGAATCTGGGGGCAAGGGCTTCTCGCCCGTCCAGGCCACCGCCCATGACGCGCGGCGAGCTGATCGGCCACGCGGGTGCAGGGGGGTTGCGGGCGCCTCCTGCGTTGCTCGCCGTCGACGATGCGAGAGCATCGCCTCCGTGGTGTGGGGTCTCGTGGCGCTCGCTCTCTGGCCGACGATCCTGGGGGCCGCCTTGATCTACTGCGGGAAGCTCTGGTTTCTCGACCGGATGGCGTGGCTGTTCCAGGACATGGTCGGCGAGACGCAGGAATACCAGAGCTGGCTCTTCTGACATTCCGGCGCCTCGACGAGGGCACCGCCGCAAGAGGCCCCCGGAGGTCGCCGCGTCCTGCCTCGGCGTCGAGCCGCAGCAGGAAGGCCCCGGCTCAGTCGCCCGCGGCCTCGGCCAGGGCTTCGGCGAGGAGGTCGTCCACCCCGACCTCGGCGGCCCAGCGCTCGAGGTAGCCCCGGTCGAGGCGGCCGCGCTGGACCTCGAGGACCTCGACCAGGTCGCGCCACTGACGATCGGAGACCTCGTCGCCGAGCCGGTACCAGAGGAGCTTCTGGAGCACCGTGTCCTCGGCCGAGGCCACGAAGAGCTCCCGGCCCTCGGGGCCACCGATGCGGTGCCGGGCGCGTCGCTCCATCTCGCTGCGGCCCAACGGGTCCCCGCCCAGGACGAAGAGGTCCGCCTTGAACATCGTCGCGAGGTGG
>CAZIIB010000146.1:0-7937 GCA_964539125.1 uncultured Thermoanaerobaculia bacterium
GCGCCCGGTTCGGCGGGCGGTCGGAGCGCCCACGCCAACCCCCACGCCAGGCCGAGGGCCGCCAGCAGGCAGCCGGCGAGAAAACCGGCCGGCCGGTAGACGAGGTCGATCCGCCTCGATCCCGGAGGCAGCCGGGCCCCGAGCAGGGCGCCGTCGAGGTGTTCGATGGGCGCCGGCCGGCCGTCGGCGAGCACCCGCCAGCCGGAGGCGGCATAGATTCCCGTGGCCAAGCGCCCGCCGGTCGGAGTGGGAGTACGCCCCCACCAGCGGTCGCCGCCGGCCGAGGCGCCGACGTCCTCGAGGGGTGCTCCGCCGGCCAGCCGGAGCAAGGGATGCGCTCCCGGGCGCCGGCAGACGACGGCGTCCGGACCGCGGAAGGCCGTCTCGGTGCCTTCCGGGCAGCCTTCCTCGCGGGGGGCCAGCAGCCAGCCGACGGCCAGGTGGTCGTAGACCGGATGGTCCGCCCGGTCGAGCACCGGAATCTCCCCCGCCCAGCGCTCGATCGCCGGCGCGAGCAGGCCCAGGTAGGCCGCCGGTGCCATGGGGTTGAAGACGCGGGCGTCGGCCAGGCCGTAGACGGCGGCCAGGTTGGGCAAGAAGGCGGTGCCGGTGGCGAGCATCCGCTCACCCGCCGGTCCGCGGCCCCGGCTCGCCTCGAGGAAGGCGACGGACGGGACCTCCGGGAAGTCGAGGCGTCGGGGCATCGGCGGGTTGATCGGCCGCGCGATGAGGAAGAGCTCGGCGCCGATCGCCAGGGCGACCACCCAGGCGGTTGCCCGTCGGCCGCGACCGACGAACAGGGCCACCCCGGCCAGCGCCAGGAAGCGCAGGTGCCAGTGGAGCCACCCCCAGCGCAGCACCTGGAGGGTCGAAGGGTCGGCCGGGTCGGCGAACCGCCGGTAGATCGCCAGGTGGGCGAGGGCCAGAGCCACCACCGCCACCGGCAGGGCGACCCGGGCGAGCCAGGCCGGGAGCCCCGGGCGCCGGAAGCGCTCGAGGGTCGCCGCGGCCGCCGCCGCCAGCGCCAGGTCGAGGGGCAGGGCCAGGCGCCCCGAGAGCCCCCCCGCCGGCACCAGGCCGGCCGCGCCTCCGGGGAGCGCGAGGAGCGCCAGGCAGAGCGCCGCGAGCCCCAGGGCCGCCAGCTCGTGGCGCATCGGCCGCCTCCCGGCGAGCCATCCCGGCAAGGCGAGGAGCGCGGCGAGCAGCGTCGCGGTGCCCGCGAAGCCGGCGGCGTCCTCGTTGCTGTTCGCCCGTCCCCAGTAGCGGAGGTAGCGCGTGTCCCCCAGGGCCTTGGGTGCCACGGTCTGGACCACGCGGGTGGCCGGGGGCGCGCCGGGGCTCGCCGCCGCCGCCGGTCCGACGTTCACCGGCGAGAGCGCACCTCCGGTCGCGCCGGGCTGCCTCGCCGCGACCAGGCGCGACCAGCGCAGGGAGTCGGGCAGCGCCCGGGCGAAGGGCAGAAGGGCCGGTGCAGCCACCAGCGTGGCCAAGGCGAGCGCCGCCGCCAGGCGGGCGGCGAAGACGCGGCGCCGGCCGCCCGGTCGCGCCCGGAGGCGGAGCGCGGCGAGCCCCGCCACGACGCCCAGCGAGTACCCCACCGCCGCCGGCTGGCCGCTCGAGAGGAGGCCCCAACCGCAGCCCGCGAGCAACGCCCAGTCCCGCCGCAGGCCCCGTTCGTCGGCCAGCAGCAGGGCCCACAGCACCGCCGGCAGCCAGACGGCGGCGTTGGCGATCGGCCAGCCCAACCAGAGCTGGAGAAAGCCGCCGAGGCCGTAGGCGAGGGCGCCGGCGGTCGCCGGCCCGCTTCCGGCACCGAGGCGCCGCAGAAGCAAGAAGGCAAAGACCAGGGCGGCGAACGTGCGGAGCGCGGCCAGGGCCCCCGGCGCGGCGTCGGGCGCCAGGGGCAGGACCGCCGCGGCCAGGGGCTGGAGCGCCTGGGACTGGGGATCGGCGAGCAGCGGTGTCCCCGCTCCCGTGCGCGGGCTCCACAGCGGCCACTCCCCCCTCGCCACCGCCCGCCGCACCTCCATCCGGGAGGGGAGGATCAGATAGATGAGATCGCCCTGAAGCAGGTTGCCGTGGGGTTCGGTGGGGGCGAGGCGGCGAAAGGGCGCCTCGCCGCGCAGGTTGTCGAGGGGCAGAAGCACCCGCCCGCCGAACAGGACCTCGCCGAAGAGCAGGCCCGTCACCAGGGCGAAGAGCAGCAGGGCTCGCCGGGGCGGCCGCTCGTACCAGCGCCCGAAGGCGAGCGAGAGGAGCACGGCGACGAGCGCCGTCCACGCTCCCGGCACCAGGTCGGCCGGAGTCCAAGAGGACATGGCGCCAGAGTGTACCGATTTGACGGGCCGGCGGGCGGTAGGTTAGAAACGGCAGCGTGCGGAGAGCCCGCGCCTCGGGTGAGACTCCACTTTCTCAGGACACACCATATGCCTTTTCGGACGCGACGCCTGCTTCAGCGCTTTTCATCTTGGACGGCTCGGGGCCTGGCCCGGGGTCGGATCCCGGGGGGGATCCTGGCCCTGGCCGCGCTCCTGGCTTTGGCCCTTGCGCCGATCGGCTGCGGCGACCAGAAAGTCGTCGTCGGCGCAGTCCTCCCCCTCTCGGGAGAGTTCGCCATCTACGGCGAGCCGATCCGCAAGGGGATCGAGCTCGCCTACGAGGAGATCCAGAAGCAGAAGGACTATCCCTTCACGCTCGATCTCCAGGTCGAGGACTCCCAGGGTGATCCCGCTCGGGCGGCCGAGCTCCTGGGCAAGCTCTACGACGAGGGCGCGCCGGCGGTCATCGGCGGCGTGACCACGCAGGAAGCGCTCGCCATGGTGGAGGTCGCGGACAAGCACGACCGGGTATTGCTCTCGCCCTCCGCCTCGAGCCCGCGCCTCTCCGGCATCTCCACCAACTTCTTCCGCGTCTTCCCCTCGGACTTCCTCGAGGGGACCAAGATGGGCCACTTCGCCACCCAGACCATGGGCGTCAAGACCGTGGTGATCATCGCCGCCGAGTCCCAGTACGCCAAGGGGATCCAGCAGGTGTTCAAGGCCGAGGCCGAGCGCGACGGCGCCAAGGTTCTCGACGTCATCGAGTACCCCCGCAACACCTCGGACCTGGGCGGGGTGATCGACCGGGTGATGACCCTGTCGCCCGACGCGGTCTACCTGGCGGACTACGCCGACGGTCTGGTGACCCTGATCAAGGGGCTCAAGGCCCGCGGCTACAAGGGCCAGATCCTGACCACCTCCTCGATCGCCACTCCGGATACGGTGGAGAAGGCCGGCTCGGCGGCCGAAGGCGTGCTCTTCACCCAGTCGAACTACGACGTCAGCAGCGACGACCCGCTGATCCAGGGATTCGTCAAGGCGTTTCAGGCGAAGTTCGGCAAGAACCCGGATCTCTACGCCGCCCACGGCTACGACGCCATGCGGGTCTACGCCGAGGCCTTGAAGAAGGCGGGCAGCGCTCGCCCGAACGAGTTCTGGCAGGGTATGCGGGGCATCAGCAGCTTTCCCGGTGTCACCGGGCCGATCCAGTTCGACGAGCAGGGCAACGTCCAGAAGTACCCGCGCGTCTACGTGATCCGCAACGGCAAGTTCGTCGACTACGACAAGGTGCTCGAGACGAAGCGCAAGGAGCTGGAGAAGCGTCGTCGGGATCTCGAGCGGCGGCTGCGCGATCTCGAGCGCCAGCGCCGCGGCCTCCAGGGCCAGCGCTGAGCCCGCTGCGCACTGGCGCCATGTTCGAGAGCGCCGCAAAGATCGTCCGCTACCGGAGCCTCCTGGGCACCCTGACCGCTCGGGAGCTCAAGGCCCGCTACCGCGGCTCGGTGCTGGGCTTCTTCTGGTCTCTGATCAACCCCCTTCTGCTGCTCGGGGTCTACAGCGTCGTCTTCGGGCTCATCCTGGTGCCGGCGCGGGCCGCCGGCGTCACCCCCTACGCGGTCTTTCTGGTCACCGGCCTGTTTCCCTGGGTCTGGTTCTCGACCTCGCTCCTCGAGGGGGCGAGCTCGCTGATCGCCAACGCCGGCTTCATCCGGAAAGCGGTCTTCCCGGCCGAGCTCCTGCCCATGGTCTCGGTGTGGGCCAACCTGGTCCACTTCCTCCTCGCCTTGCCCATCCTCGGCCTGGCCCTCCTCGCGGGCCGGCTGCTCGGCTACCCGGTGGCGGGCTGGGGCGCCCTCGCCCTGCCGGGCGTGATCCTGCTCGAGCTGCCCCTGGTGGCCGGCCTGGCCCTGGGGCTCTCCGCCCTCACCGCCCACTTCAAGGACGTCCGGGACATCCTGGCCAACCTCTTGACCCTGCTGTTCTTCGCCACGCCCATCATCTATCCGCTGCGGGCCGTGCCGGCGCACTGGATGAGCCTCGCGATCCGCGCCAACCCTCTGACCCCGTTCACCCTGGCCTACCAGCAGACGCTCTTCGCGGGCACCGTGCCGGGACCCTCGCTCTGGCTCCAGATGGCCGCCGTCTCCCTGGTCGCCTGGCTGGCGGGCTCCTGGCTCTTCAGCCGCCTGCGGGAGACCATCGTGGAGGCGGTATGAGCGAGCAGGGCCCGGACCCGGAGATGGCCCTCGAGGTGGAGGACCTGACCAAGCTCTACCGCCGCGCCGCTCCGGGCGACCACTTGCGGACGCTCAAGAGCGCGCTCCTCGACGGCACTCTCACGCGGGGCCTGGCCCGAGAGGACGCCATCGTCGCCCTGGACGGCGTCTCGTTCTCCGTGCCCCGGGGCGAGGCGTTCGGCGTCATCGGCGGCAACGGCTCGGGCAAGTCGACTCTGCTCAAGGTGGTCGCCGGGATCCTCCGGCCGACGGCAGGGCGGGTGCGGGCCGAGGGCCGGGTCTCGGCCCTGATCGAGCTGGGCGCCGGCTTCCACCCCGAGATCTCCGGGCGGGAGAACGTCTACATCAACGGCGCCGTCCTCGGCTTGACGCGCAAGGAGATCGACCGCCGGTTCGACGACATCGTCGAGTTCTCGGGGCTGGCGGACTTCATCGAGGAGCCGGTCAAGAACTACTCCTCCGGCATGTACGTGCGCCTGGGCTTCGCGGTGGCGGTCCACACCGACCCGGACATCTTGCTGGTCGACGAGGTGCTGGCGGTGGGTGACGAGGCCTTCGCCCACCGCTGCATCCGCCGAATCGAGGAGCTCCTCGCCGACGGCAAGACCCTCCTCCTGGTGAGCCACTCCCTCGATCTGGTGGAGGACCTGTGCGAGCGGGTGCTCTGGCTCGACGACGGCCGTCCCCGGCTGGTCGGCTCGCCGCGCCGGGTGGTCGGCGCCTACCGCCAGGCGGTGGCCGAGGAGGAGGGGCGGGGTCACCTGAAGGCAAAGGGGCAGGAGGCGCCCGACGGGACGGGCGAGGGGGCCGTCGACGAAGAGGGCGAGCCCCTGCGCTGGGGATCGCGCCGGGCCGAAGTGACCGCCGCGCGGCTCCTGGTCGGATCGGGAGCCGGCGCCGGCGAGCGCTACCTCGTGGCCTCCGGCGAGCCGGTCGCCTTCGAGCTCGAGGTGTGCGCCGCCGAGCCGCTTCGCGACTTCGTCTTCGGCGTCCTCGTCACCACCCCCCGGGGGGTCGAGGTCTGGGGCACCAACACCGACCTGGCGGGCTTCCGGCCGGAGCGCTTCGAGGGCACCGCCCGCGTGCGCCTGGCCTGCCCGGCGCTTCGCCTGGGGCCGGGCGAGTACCTGGTGGACGCCGCGGTCCACGCCCACGACGGCACGCCCTACGACTACCGGCGCAAGGTTCTCGCCTTCACCGTCACCGCCGGCGAGCGGGGGGTGGGCCTCTACTTCCCCGAGCACCGCTGGGAGGTCGAAGGCGGAATCGAGTGGGGCGAGGCGGACGAGCCCCTGGGATAGGATTGCAGAATGGCCGACGCACCTGACAAGGAGCCGGCTCCGGCGCAGGAGCTCAACATCAAGATCGGCGACGACGAGCTCAAGGGGCGCTACTCGAACCTCCTGAGGGTCACCCACACCCGCGACGAGTTCGTGCTCGACTTCATCAACCTGGTCCCGCCCCAGGGCATCGTCGCGGCGCGGATCGTCACCAGCCCGGGGCACCTCAAGCGGATCATCCGCGCCCTGTCCACCAACCTGAGCCGCTACGAGCAGACTCACGGAGTGATCGCCGAGACGCCCGAGCCGACTCCCGGCGAAGTGAACTAGGACGAGACGCGCAAGGGTCGGGACCGTGTCCTCGCCTTCCGCCTCCGCCCGGCCCGGCCGGCGTGCCCGGATTCTGGTCGCGGCCCTCTGCCTCGTCTCGCCGCTCGCCGTCGGGTGCGCCACCGGGCACGTCTCCTCGAGCGTGCCCGGAAGCGCCCGGGCGTGGGCCCAGGGCCCGGTGCGCTGGCTGATGCTGCCGGACGAGGCCCGGCACTTCCGCCACCTGTCGTCGAGCTCCGAGGCCCTGGCCTTCATCGAGGCGTTCTGGCGGCGGCGCGACCCCGACCCCGAGACGCCGGGGAATCCCTTCGCCCAGAAGTTCTTCGAGCGCGTCCAGTCGGCCGACGTGCTCTACGCCGAGCCCGGGCGCGCCGGCAGCCTCACCGACCGGGGGCGCGCCCTGATCCTCCTCGGCTCGCCGAGCATCCTGCGCTACACCCAGCGGGCGGCGCCCGCCTGGGACCCGGGCGAGGGGGGCCGAAACCGCCGGCCTTCCGCCACCGAGCGGGTGCGCCTCGAGGTCTGGGGGTACACTCGAGAGGATCTGTCCCCGGCGCTGGTCGCGCGGCTCGAGGAGGCGGGCAAGGAGTTCCCGGTCGAGGTCAGCTTCGTCGAGGCGGGCCAGCGGACCCTGCTGGTCGACGGCGAAGATCTGCTCGAGGAGGCGGCCCGCGCCGCGGTCCGCGACGAGGAGTAGCGAGGAATGACGGAGTCGAGCTCAGCCGCCGTTCAAGACGTGGCCGACCTGCCGGCCGGCGACGCGATCCCGCGCCTGGTCGACACCCACGGCGGCCGGCTCTACGGCTTGGGGCTCAAGCTCTGCGGCAATCCGGAGGACGCCCAGGACCTGGTGCAGGAGATCTTCCTCCAGGCATACCGCAAGTGGGATCAATTCGAAGGCCGGGCCGATCCCTCGACCTGGCTCTACACGATCGGAGCCCGCGCCTGCCAGCGGATGAACCGGCGGCGCTCGGGCGAGCCCGCCCGCCTCGAGCCCCTGGCCGATCTGCTGCCCTCGGAGGGGGACGCGGTGCCGGACCTCGGGGCCCAGGGTCCCCTCGACGAACAGCTCCGGCGGGAGGCCCGAGAGGTCGTGGAGCGGGCTCTCGAGGTGTTGCCTCCGGAGTTCCGCCTCGCCCTGGTCCTCAAGGAGATCGCCGAGCTGCCGCTGGCCGACGTGGCGCGGATCCTGGGGATCAAGGAGGCGACGGTCAAGACCCGCGTCCACCGGGCGAGGCTGCTCCTGCGCAAGGAGCTCGCCCACGGCCTGCCGCGCCGGAAGCCGGCCGCCGCCTCCCATCCCCGGTCGGTCTGCCTCGACCTGCTCGCCGCCAAGCAGGAGGCGATGGATCGCGACGCCCCCTTCCCGGTGAGCGCCGAGCTCCTCTGCGAGCGGTGCGAGGCCCTGTTCAGGACCCTCGACCTCGCCCACGAGGCGTGCCGGGACCTGGGCCACGACGAGCTGCCGCCCCAGGTGCGCCGGCTGGTCCTCGACCGGCTCGACTCCGGAGAGTCGGCGTAGGCCCGGGGAGGGTGGCGATGTGGTAGACAGAAGCTCGCCCGCCCCGCTCCCCTGGAGGCGGGCCATTCCAAGGATGCAAAGGAGATCCCCCATCATGTGTCGAATGCGTCACCCCGCGATCCTCGCGTTGATCGCTCTCGGAGCGGGCGGCCTGACCGCCTGCACGCCCGCCGACCGGCCGGACGGATCGGCGGCCCAGTCGCAGACCGCCCAAACCGCGGAAGGAAGCTCTGAGATGGAGATCGCACCG
>CAZIIB010000147.1:0-7927 GCA_964539125.1 uncultured Thermoanaerobaculia bacterium
GGGAGACCTCCTGGCGCGCGCCGGCCGGGACCGCCTCGCCGTGGTCGTCCACGCCGCCCTCGCCGACCACCGGGCCCTGGAGGCGGCGCGGGCCGCCGGCGCCCTGGTCCTGGTCGCCGCCGACGTGCAGGAGGCGGCCGACCTCACCCTGATCGCCCGCCGGGTGGCGGAGGACGCCCTGCTGCCCGCCGTGGTGGCGATCGACGCCGCCGAGACCGCCGCCTCGGTCCAGGATCTGCTCCTGCCTTCGGGCGCGACGGTCGCGCGCTTCCTCGGCCACCCGGGCGACCGCGTCCATCCGCGGACGCCGGCCCAGGAGGTGCTCTTCGGCCGGCACCGCCGGCGGCTGCCGCGCTGGCACGACCCCGAGCGACCCCTGGCGGCCGGCGCGCAGCGCCCGGCGCAGATCGAGCTCCTGGCCGCGGCGGGTCGCCGCGCCTACCTGGACGCTCCGGTGCCGGAGCTCCTCGAGGCCGCCTGCGACGCCTGGGCCGCCGAGACCGGCCGGCGCCCCTCCGCCGTCTCGTCCCCGGCGCCGGAGCGGCTTCGCAGCGCAGGACTGGTCCTGGTCGCCCAGGGGGCGGCGATCGCCACCGCCGAGGCCGTGGCCCGGACGCTCGGCAAGGGCGGCCCGAAGGTCGGGGTGGTCGGCGTCCGCGCCCTCCAGCCCTTCCCGGCCGCGGCGCTCGCGGCGCTCCTCGAGCGGAGCGGCGCGGTGGCGGTGCTCGACCGGGCGGAGGCGCCGCTCGGCGAGAACGGGCCGCTCTCGGCGGCGGTACGGCAAGCCCTGCGGGGCGCCCCGTCCGGCCACGCTCCCCGGATCACGAGTCTGCTCTATGGCCTGGGCGGCGCGTCGCTCTCGCCGGCCGACCTGGCCTCCGCCTGCCGGAAGCTGGCAGAGGCCGGAGCGCAGGGCTCGGACGCGCCGATCTTCCTCGGCGTATCGTTCGACGCTCCTCTTGGGGATGGGGCCGGCTCGTTCCCCAAGCGCCAGGTGCTCCTCGATGCCTTGCGCCCCCTGCGCGAAGCCCATCCCGACGCGGCTCGGGGCGTGCGGGGCTCCGGGCCGGCGGCCGACGTGCGCCCGGAGGGCGCCCTCTCCGTCGCCGCGTACCGGCTGGGCGGCCAAGGCGGGGTGCGCCTCGCCGCGATCGCGGCAACGCTGCTCCACCAGGTCGCGGGGGGGCGGGTGCGAACGCGCGATCTCACCGCCGTCGGCGAGACTGAGTGGGGCGAGCGGGCTGCCGAGCGGTTGCTCTGGGTGCCGGGCGAATCGGGCGAGGCGAAGGCTACCCCGGCCGATCCCGGCGACGGTGCGCCGGTCGACGTGGCGCTCTGGTGCGCCCCGGGGCGCAGCCCGGGCGCCGAGCTGGCCGACCACCTGGCGGCCGGCGCCGCGGTCCTGGTCCCCTCCGTCGGAGGCGACCGGATCGAGTGGTGGACGGCGCTGCCCGCGTCGCTCCGCGAAGCGGCGGAGGCGGGGAGCGCGGCCCTCTACTCTCTGGAGATCGAACCGTCCGACGCCGACACCGAAGATCTCCTTCTGGGCGCCCTGTTCGGCACCTTCATCGCCCGGGGCCGCGTCGCCCTCCGGGCCCGGAAGCTCCTCGACGCGCGGCGGGCGCTCCTCGCATCGGAGGGCCTGGCTCCCGAGGCGATCGAGGGCCGCCTCGCCGCGTTCCAGGCGGGGCTCGACCGGGTCCACCCGGTGCAGTTGGCCGACCTCGCCGTGCGCCGCCGCCCGGCGCCCGAGGCCGACGAGGATCCGGCGGCGGTCCGCCGCGTGGCGGGCGCCTCGGCCGCGCCCACCGTCGACAGCCTGCCCCGCTTCTGGGACCAGGTGGGGGTCCTCTACCGTCGCGGGCGGCAGGCCGAGCTGACCCCGGACCCGTACCTCGCCTCCGGTGCCCTGCCCGCCCTGTCGGGAGCGCTCCGTGAGATCGCCGCGGCGCGGATCGAGCTCCCCGCGTTCGATCCGGACGCCTGCACCGGCTGCGGCGCCTGCTGGAGCGCGTGCCCCGACGGCGCCCTGGCGCCGGTGGTGATCGGCGCCGGCGCCCTCCTCGATCAGGGGATGGCGCTCGCCAAGCGCCACGGCGCCTCGGCCGACGCCCTGCGCATGGCCGCCGGCAAGCTCGCCAGCGCCCTGGGCCGAGAGGTCGCCGCATCGGAGACCGGCGGCGGCCCGGCCGGCCCGCTCCTCCAGGCGGCGTTCGAGACGACGATGGCCAAGATGCCGCTGCCCGAGGAGCGCAAGGCCGCCGTCGGCGAAGCCTTCGCGGCGGTGGTGGCCGAGATCGGAGACCTCCCCCTCGCCCGCACCGCTCCGTTCTTCGAGGCTGCGGAGGCGGAGGCGGCGGGCAGCGGTGAGCTCTTCGTCCTGGCCGTGGACCCCGACGCCTGCAAGGCGTGCGGTGTGTGCGTCGCCGAGTGCGCCCCCGGCGCCCTCGCCATGGAGGCGGACTCGCCGGTGCGATCGCGCGACGCCCGGCGCCTCTGGCGGTTCGCTTCGGAGCTCCCGGAGCCGTCCGCGGAGGCCGTCGAGCGGGCGCGCAACCACCCCGAGGCGGGCGCCCTGGCCGGGGCCCTCCTGCCGTCGGCCTCCCGCTCGCCGCTGGGGGCGAGCCACGGCGCCGAGGCGGGCTCCGGCGAGGCGATCGCCGTGCGCCAGGCTCTGGGAGCGCTCGCCTTCCACCGTGCCCCGGCGGCGCGCGCCGTGGTCGAAGGGCTCGACCGCTTGCGCGAGGAGCTGGCCGAGGCGATCCACGACGCCCTGGCCCGGGCGCTTCCCGATCGCGACCTGGACGCCCTGGCCCAGGGCTTGGGGGCCCTCGAGCGTCCGGACGCCGACCTGGCCGAGCTCACGAGACGGGTGGAGGGAGTCCTCCAGCCGGAGGAGGCCGCGTCCGGCGACGAGCGGGTGGACGTGGCCCGCCTCCGCCGCCTGGTCGCGGTCGCCCGCGCGGTGGCCGACCTGCGCCTGCGCCTGGGCGGCCCGGACGCCGCCCCTGGCTCCAACCCGGGCCTGGGCCTGGGCCTGGTGCTGGGCGGCCGCGCCGCGGCCTGGGGAGCGACCTTCCCGTACGACGCCTTCTCGGTGCCGGTCACCGTCGACTCGACCGGCGACGCCGTCGCCCTCGCCCGGGGCCTGGCCGAGGGCCGGGTCCGCGAGGCCCTGGCCGCCGCGCGGGTGACCCGGCGGGCCCGGATCGAGCTGGGCGCCAAGGGACCGGCCGAAAGGGCCCGGGCGGACGCCGAGATCGAGGCTCTCGGAGGCCTCTCCTGGGGCGACCTCGGCCGCGAGGAGCGCCAGGTCCAGGGGCCCCTCGTCCTGATCGCCGCCGAGGCCGAGCTGACGGCGGAGCTGGGTGGGCTGGCCGCCCTCCTGGCCGCCGATCGGCCGGTGATCGTGCTCGCCCTCGTGACGGGCGGGGAGGCGGGAGGCGTCCTCGCCGAGCTCCTGCCGTCCTGGGCGATCTCGCCGGCCTTCCCCCGGGCGACCCTCGCCCAGGGTTCCATCGGCCAGCCGGAGGCACTGGAACGGGCGGTGGCCTCCGCCGTCGCCGCCGGCGGCCCGGCCTTGCTCCGAGTGCTCGCGCCCAGCCCGTCGGCGGGCGGCTTCGCCCCTTCCGAGACCGTCGAGCACGCACGAGCGGCGGTCGCACGCCGCGACGTTCCCCTCTTCCTCCGGCCCGCAACCGGCGAGGACGGCGTCCCCGCCGAGCTCGACCTCTCTGGCAACCCGGAGGTGGAGGAGACCGAGGGCTCTGCGGAGCCGCCCGCCCTCTGGCAGGCTCTCGAGCACGCGGCCTCGGCCGGCGAGGCCTTCGCTGCCGCGGCGGCCGCCCGTGCCGAGGAGGGCAAGATCGAGCAGCTCCAAAAGGCCCACCGCCGCGAGGTGGACGAGCTCCGGGCGAGCTACGAGGCCCGCATCCAGGAGCTCGAGCTGAGCGGGCGGATCGAGATGGCCCGGGAGGTTCGCGAGCGCCTTCTAGTCCTCGCACGGCACGCCGCAGGGTCGGCTCCAGAAGGGCCGAACGGCCGCGAGGAGGGCGCATGAGCGGGCTGGCGGCCTCCTTCCGGCACGGGGTTCATCCCGCGGAGCACAAGGACGCGACCGAGCATCTCCCGGTCGCCCGGATGCCGTTCGTCGAGCGCTACGTCCTGCCGCTCTCGCAGCACACCGGCGCGCCCGCCAAGCCGGTGGTGCGACCGGGCGAGCAGGTCGCCCGGGGCCAGCTCGTGGCGGAGCCCGGCGGCTTCGTCTCCATGGCGCTCCACAGCCCGGTGACCGGCCGGGTCGCCGCCATCGCCCCGCGCCTCCATCCCAACGGCCGGCTGGTCGAGTCGATCGAGATCGAGGCCGATCCGTTCTCGACCCAGGAGTTTGACCTCGACCGCCTGCGGCTGGGGCCGGGCGGCGAGGACCTGGGCCCGGTCGATCCGGCCTCGCTCTCCGACGACGAGTTCGTGGCCCGGGTCCAGCGCGCGGGTCTCGTCGGGATGGGCGGGGCCGCCTTCCCGACCCACGTCAAGTACAAGCTCCCCGCGGGCAAGCGGATCCGGCGGCTGGTGGTCAACGGCTGCGAGTGCGAGCCGTTCTTGACCGCCGATCACCGGGTGATGGTGGAGCGGCCCGAGGCGGTGCTGCGCGGCGCCGAGATCGTCGGCGCCCGGCTTGGAGTCGAGGAGATCGCCGTCGGCGTGGAGCTCAACAAACCCGACGCCATCGAGGCCCTGGAGGACGCCCTCGCTCGCCGGTCGCCCTCGCCCATTCCCATCCGCATCGTCCCCCTCCGGGTCAAGTACCCCCAGGGCGCCGAGAAGATGCTCATCCGGGCGATCTACGACCTCGAGGTGCCCTCCGGCAAGCTCCCCCTGGACGTCGAGTGCCTGGTCAACAACGTGGGCACCATGGCCGCCGTCGCCGACGCCTTCGACCGGGGCGAGCCGCTCATCGAGCGCCTGGTCACGGTGGCCGGCCCCGGTGTGCGCCGGCCGGCGAATCTCCTGGTGCCGGTGGGCACGCCGGTCCAGGCCGTCTTCGACCACTGCGGCGGGCTCGACCCCGAGACCCGCGAGGTGGTGATGGGCGGCCCGATGATGGGGATGCCGCTCGCGAGCCTGGACGTGCCGGTGCTCAAGGGCACCTCCGGTCTGCTCGCCTTCACCGAGGCCGAGACCCGGCTGCCGCGGGAGTACACTTGCATCCGCTGCGGCCGGTGCGTCGAGGCCTGCCCGCAGTTCCTGAACCCCTCGCGCCTCGGCAAGCTGGCCCGCGCCGGGCGCCTGGAGGACCTGGAGAAGTACCACGTCCTCGACTGCGTCGAGTGCGGATCGTGCAGCTTCTCCTGCCCGTCCGGCATTCCGATCGTCCAGCTCATCCGGGTGGCGAAGTCGACGATCCGCGAGCAGAAGGCCAAGCAGAAGGCACAACAGAAGGCGTCATGAGCAGCGATCGCAGTCCCGACCGGGTTCGCCTCCTGGTCTCTACCTCGCCATTCCTGCGCCAGGGCGTCACCACGCCCGGGCTCATGGTCGACGTGCTCGTCGCCCTCGCCCCCGTCCTGGCGGTCTCGGTCTGGGTCTTCGGCCTGTCGGCCATCCTGGTGGTCGTCGCCGCCACCGCCGGCGCCATGGGCACCGAGTGGCTCTTCACCCGCCGGAGCGCGGACACTTCGCTGGCCGACGGCAGCGCCGCTCTCACGGGCGTGCTCCTCGGCCTCACCCTGCCGCCCGGCATGGCCCTGTGGATGGCGGCCCTCGGCGGCTTCGTGGCGATCGCCCTGGGCAAGCTCATCTGGGGCGGCCTGGGCCACAACCTGTTCAACCCGGCTCTCGTCGGCCGCGCCTTCCTCCAGGCGGCGTTCCCCCTCGCCATCACCACCTGGGCGGTGCCCGCCGGCCCGCTGGCTCTGCGCGCCACCAACTTCGCCATCCCCTTCACCCACTCGGCGGCCGACGTGGTGACGACGGCGACGCCTCTCAATCTGATGAAGTTCCAGCACCAGGCGACCGGCTTCGCCGCCCTCTTCGGTGGTCACGTCGCCGGTTCCCTGGGCGAGACGAGCGCCGCCGCGATCCTCCTGGGTCTCGTGTGGTTGCTGGCGCGCCGGGCCTGCGACTGGCGGATTCCCACGGCGATCCTGGTGACGGTGGGGGCCTTCGCCGGGGTGCTCCACCTGATCTCGCCCGAGCGCTTCGCTTCGGCCTCGTTCATGCTCCTCTCGGGGGGCCTGCTCTTCGGCGCCGTCTACATGGCGACCGACCCGGTGACCTCGCCGCTGGCGCCCCGCGGAGCCTGGATCTTCGGCGCCGGCGTGGGCGTGCTGGTGGTGCTGATCCGGGTCTGGGGCGGCCTGCCGGAGGGTGTCATGTACGCCATCCTCCTGATGAACGCCGCGAGCCCGCTCATCGATCGCATCACCCAGCCGCGGGCCTTCGGGTACGGGCGCCCGGCCGCCCAGCATAGGGAGGGGACGCCATGAGCGACGACCTGGTTCAGCTCCCGAAGCGTTCGCGCCTGCCCGAGACGCCGCGTCTGGTGCTCACCCTGGGGCTCGCCGGCCTGCTCTCGGGGCTCGCCATCGTCAGCGCCTACCGGCTGACCTTGCCCACTATCGAGGCGAACAACGCCCAGGCGCTCCGCGAGGCGGTCTTCAAGGTGGTCCCCGGGGCCGAGCGCATGCAGCGACTGGTCTGGAAGGGTGGCCACATGGTGCCGGCCCAGGGAGTCTCCGCCGACGAGCCCTCGGTCTACGCCGGCTACACGACGGCCGGCAAGTTCGTGGGCTACGCCATCCCCGCGGCCGGGGCGGGCTTCCAGGACACGATCCGCCTGATCTACGGCTTCGACCCGACCAAGGAGCGGATCGTCGGCATGGAGGTCCTCGAGAGCCGCGAGACGCCCGGCCTCGGAGACCGGATCTACGACGACCAGCAGTTCCACCAGCAGTTCCTCGACCTCGCGGTCGAGCCGAAGGTGGAGCTGGTCAAAGAGGAGCGCACCGCCCCCAACCAGGTCGACGCCATCACCGGCGCCACCATCTCGTCGACGGCGGTGGTCAAGATCGTCAACGCCGGCAACCAGGAGTGGCTGGCGCGGCTGCCGAAGGGTGACGCCGTGCCGCCGCTGGTGGCCGAGGGCAAGCAACCGCCGGTGCCGACCCCCAAGGGCGGCCCGATTCCGGGAGGCAAGCAGTGACGCCAGCAGGTCCTACCTCCGGGAGGGATCCCGGCCAGGCCTACGCGGAGCTCGTCAAGGGCCTGTGGAAGGAGAACCCGGTCTTCGTCCAGGTGCTCGGCATGTGCCCGAGCCTGGCGGTGACCAACACGGCGATCAACGGTCTCGCCATGGGCGGGGCGACGCTGTTCGTGCTGGTCATGTCGAGCCTCCTGATCTCGGCGCTCCGCAAGTGGATCCCCAAGGCGGTACGCATCTCGACCTACATCATCGTGATCGCCACCTTCGTGACCGTGGCGGACTACTCGCTCCAGGCGCTTTCGCCCACGGTTCACCGGGAGCTCGGGGCGTTCATCCCCCTGATCGTGGTCAACTGCATCATCCTCGGCCGCGCCGAGGCGTTCGCGGCCAAGAACCGGGTGACCCTGGCCGTGGCGGACGCCCTGGGCATGGGGGGCGGATTCACGATGGCACTGCTGATCCTGGGCGGCCTCCGGGAGATCCTGGGCAAGGGGTCGTTCTTCGGGTTCTCGCTCTTCGGGCCGAGCTTCGAGCCCTGGGTGATCATGATTCTGCCGCCGGGCGGGTTCTTGATGCTCGGGACGATCCTGCTGGTCTTCTCCTGGGTGGCGAAGGCGCGGCGGCGCGCGGCCGAGAGGGCGGAAGAGGAGGCGGCGTGATGTCGAACCTGGCGTGGATCTTCATCTCGGCGCTGCTGGTCAACAACTTTACGCTGTCGTACTT
>CAZIIB010000148.1:0-7924 GCA_964539125.1 uncultured Thermoanaerobaculia bacterium
TAGCGTGGGATGATGGCGGCGACCGAGGAGAACACCTCGTTGTGGTCGCGGACGTCGAAGAACTCGACGCCGGAGAGCGGCACCTGGCCCGTGCTCTTCGTGCGGAACCGGTTGTAGACGACCTCGACCTGGTCCGGGTGGTCGTACGGCAAGGGGCTGAACAGCACCGCGTCGACGACGCTGAAGATGGCACTGTCGGCGCCGATGCCCAGGGCCAGGCAGAGCACGGCCACCGCCGTGAAGGCCCGGGTCCTGGAGAGGCTCCTCGCCGCCAGCCGCAGATCCCGAATCACAGTCTCCATCGCAATCCTCTCCTCTCGCCGAGCCCTCCTCTCGGGCTCCGATCCTCTGTGCGGGGCGATCCCCAGGCCGGGACAGGGTGGGAGCCCCCCGCACCTCCAGCCCGCTCCCGGACTCTCCAGATCGATCTAAAGTTCAGTATTTTGTATAACTTAGATGCTGCATTGCCTTGTCACAGATTCGCGGAGGGGCTGCACTCATGAGGAGAACGCCCGAACACGGCGGACCCTGCCATCGCCGAGTCCCTCCGGCCCTGGAAGTCCAGTGACCCAAAGGCGTCGACGGCAGGTTCGACCGCTCGGAAACCCTGGTTGGATCCAACAGACTGAGGAGATTGCCATGAGTGAACTGCTTGCGTGCGCGAGCTCGAGCCGCCTGGCTCGCATCGCGCTCGCCCTGCTGCTGACCGCGGCGTGCGCTCTGCCGGCCCTGGCCGACGGCGGCGTCACCTACACCGACATCGCCGACGGCGGCGGTGCGGGCGTCACCTACCACCGCACGCCGTCGCCCCGAATCGCCAACCGAGACGCCATCGTGGCCATGTCGCCGATCCTGACTGGCGACCTGTTCGGCGACCTGCGGCCGAACCACAGCCCGCAGAAGGGTTGGGGCTCGCCCGGAGTGGCGATCTTCGACTACGACAACGACGGGGACCAGGACGTCTACGTCACCAACGGTCCAGGCACTCCCAACAGCCTGTACTCCAACCAGCTCATGGAAACCGGTTCGGTGAGCTTCATCGACGTCGCCAGCGCGGCCGGCATCGACGCCACGGCCCAGGACAGCTCCGCGGTCTGCTACGGCGACATCGACAACGACGGCGACGAGGACGTCTACGTGCTCGGCACCGGCGACGATCCGACCGAGACCCTCTACTCCGGCACCGGCACCCACAACGAGATGTTCCTGAACAACGGGGACGGCACCTTCACCGACATCACCTCCAGCTCGGGCACCGCCGGGGCCGGCCAGCACGCCATCGGCTGCTCCTTCGCGGACATCGACAACGACGGCTACCTCGACGTCGTGGTGGGCAACAGCTACGACGACTGGGGCCAGCGCATCCCCACCTTCCTCAACGTCGAGTACCCCGGCCTCGAGCACAACACCCTGCTCCACAACAACGGGAACGACACCTTCACCGACGTCAGCGCCGCCTCCGGCATCGAGAGCGTCTCGAACATGACCAACGCCGCCTTCACCTGGGCGATCGCCATGGCCGACCTGAACCAGGACGGAGACCCGGACATCCTGTGCGCCGACAACCAGGGCGGGCCGGCGACGAGCTACGCCGAGGAGCGCGGCTGGCTGCGCCTCTACGACAACGACGGGAGCGGCAACTTCACCGAGATCACCCAGGCCTCCCACCTCGACGTCGAGGGCGGCTGGATGGGTCTCTCGTTCGGGGACCTCAACTGCGACGGCAACATGGACTTCTTCGCCACCAACCTGGGCGACTACATCCGTCCCGGCGCCCACTCGGAGTGGTTCTTCGGACAGTCCGACGGCACCTTCACCGAGCCCGGCCTGGGCCCCGACATCGTGGCCGATCCGTTCGGCTGGGGCACCTCGATCTTCGACTACGACAACGACGGGGACCAGGACATCCTCTACCACGGCGGCGTCGACCTGCTGTCGCTGGCGGTGGGTGACAACCCGGGAATCATCTTCCAGAACACCGGAAGCTGCTCCGGTCAGTTCACCTGGGACTCGGGCGCGCTCCTCAAGGACCACCGCCCGCGGATGGTCAACGGCGTGGCCTCGGGTGACCTCAACAACGACGGCTTCGACGACATCGTCGCCGCGTCGTCGATGGACGTCTCGCCGGTCAACTTCTTCCCCTTCACCATCATCGTCGGCCCCCAGGGCGGCCCCTTCGACTCGGTGTCCCGCTTCGAGCTGGCCTTCTACGGCGGGTTCATCCCCGGCTACCAGGTCTGGCTCGACCCCGACTACAACCCGGGCACGCTGTCGGTGGAGCTCAACAGCGCCGACAACGGCAACAACTGGGTCCAGCTCCGGATGCTGGGCGGCAAGGGCCTGATCCCGAGCGGCGCGGTGAACCGGGACGGCATCGGCGCCGTGATCTCCTTCACCCCCGACGGCGGGCCGACCACCGCCCGGCCGGTGCTGGGCGGATCGAGCTACGCCTCGGAGAACGCACTGATCCAGGGCTTCGGCCTCGGGTCGGCCACCTCCGGCACCGCCGAGGTCCTCTGGCCCGGCGGGGTGCGCAACAAGGTGTACGACGTGGCGGCGGGCGACCAGCTCACCGTGCCCGAGATCCCGTGCAGCTACGACGGCAACTGGGCGAGCTTCGACGACTACAACGCCTGTGTCATGCAGGCCCTGACCAAGTACAAGCAGGCCGGGGTGCTCTCCCCCGCCGGCATGCAACGGTTCCGGGACGACGCGAGGCGCGCGTACTACGAGGTTCACTGACCCTCGGGGTACCGAGCTGTGACGAAGGGCCCCGGCTTCGGCCGGGGTCTTTTTCTTGGCACGGGGCGGCGGGTCGCGCGGCCCGGCCGCGCGCTCTCACTCGCCGGCCGCGACCCGCGGGTCCGGAGCCGGCTCGCGCCCACTCCCCTCGAGGGCGGCGTCGAGGGCTTCCTGGAGGGCTCGCGCCAGGTGCTCCGCGTTCGGAGGCAGATTCATCGACAGGTGGTTGCCCGGGCTCACGTGGACCTCGAGCCCGCCGGCGACCCGGGCGCGCCACGGCGTCTCGCGGGGCTCCCGGTACCGCTCGCCGCCGTCCTGGGCGCGGAAGAAGTCGACCCGACCCTCGTACGGCGGGTGGGCGTACTCGATCATCGCCCGCTGGTTGGAAGTGACCACCTCGATCAGGCGCCGGAGCTCGGGCTCCGCGACGCCCTCGCGCAGCCGGCCTGCGCGATCGAGCTCGGCCAGGAGGAGGGCGATCCTCTCCGCCTCGGGAAGGGAGCCCAGCGCCGCCGCCGGAACGTCGGAGCCGCCGGTCAGGTACCGGAGGATGGTGGCTTCCACCTCCCCGGGCTGGAAGAGGTCCGGGAGCTGTCCCGGGCCGGGGGTGTCGATCAGGGCGAGGAACGCCACCCGGCGCCCGCGGGCGCGGAGCTGGCGGGCCATCTCGTAGGCGATGGTCCCCCCCATCGAGCTGCCCGCGAGGAGGGCGGGCCCCTCCGGGCAGAGCGCCTCGAATGAATCCACGTAGCGCGCCGCCAGCTCGGCGAGGCACCCGACCGGCTCGTCCGAGCCCTCGAGGCCCGGCGCCTGGAAGCCGAAGATCGGCTGCTCCGGGTCGAGGCCGCGCACCACGTCGCGATAGAAGTAGACGTCCCCCGAGACCGGGTGCACCAGGAAGAGCGGCGGCCGCTCCGCCTCGGGCCGGCCGGGGCGCAGAGCCACGACGCTGGGCGGCAGGAGACGCTCGATCCGGGTGTCGCCCAGGCCCAGCCGCGCGGCGACCCGGCGGGTGGGCGCCCCCAGGAAGTCCCGCCGGTAGTGCTCGCGCCAGCGGTCGGCGACCTCCGGGTCGATCCCCGAGTGCTCGTGGAACTTCACGTCGCCGAGCATCCGGGAGGCCTCGTGGATGCCGTCGGTCATGCGTCGCCGGCCGTCGCGGTACGGGTTCGCCATCGCCTCGTCCACCTCGAGGCCGAGGAACTCGCAGATGCGGCCGATCTCGCGCTCCGGATGGCGTACCAGGCGCTCGAAGTGCACCACCAGGCGGCGCTCCTCGGGCACGCTGGAGAGGAAGCGGAGGATGTTCTCGTGGCTCACCGTCCAGAGCAGCTCGGCGAGGCGCTTGCGGCTGAACGGGTGCTCGGCCTGGAAGAAGATCTGGTCGAGCTTCGCCTCCTCGAAGGAGCGGATCATGCCGTAGGGGTGACGGACCAGATGGAGGTAGCGCGGGCTCTCGAAGTCCGTCTCCGCGCGCTCGAGCACCTCGGGCCAGAGGGCGTAGGAGGGCGTCTTGTCCACCAGCAGGGACTCGCCGATCCAGTCCTGGAGCCGGCGGTAGAAGCGCTGGGTGGATTCGTCCTCGGCCTCGGCCCGGCTGACGAGCTCCCGGGCCTCCTGGGCGTCGCAGGCCCGCGCCTCCATGACCGCCCGGAGCGCTCCCTCGAGCCAGAAGCCGTCCCGGCCCTGGAACGCGCGGGCTCGGTCGCCCAAGGTGTTGAACGAGAGCAGCTCGAGCTCGGGCGGCGCGAACAGGCGCGGGTGCCCACCCAGGATCACCCGCAGGAGCGTGGTGCCGCTGCGCGGCGGGGCGAGCACGAAGAGCGCGGGCGGATTCGCGGGGCGGCCGGCGGGACGGCCCACCGAGTGCCGGGGAAGCGCGGCGGCCAGCTCGCGGACGGTCGCCAGCATGGCGTCGTCCACCGGCGGGCCGTCCTCGGATTCGGCGCCCTCCCCCGCGGTCCCGCCGGCCCCCAGGAGGCGGGCCACCGCCGCCGGGTGCTGCTCGCGCAGGTAGGCCGCCATCCGGGCGATCGTCGGAGCGTCGAAGATCACCACCACGTGGACGATCTCGCCGAGCGCCTCCTGCAGCTCGTTGATCAGGCCGGCGCCCAGGAGGGAGTTGCCTCCCAGGTCGAAAAAGTCGTCCTCTACCCCCGGCCGCTCGATCTCCAGGGCGCGCGACCAGATGCCGGCGAGGAAGGTTTCGAGCTCGTCGCGCGGAGCCACGTACTCCTGGCCCAGGTCCGGGCGCTCCTCCTCGGGCTCCGGCAGGGCCCGCCGGTCGACCTTGCCGTGGGCGGTCAAGGGGATCGCGTCGAGGAGCACCGCCGCCGACGGCGCCATGTAGTCCGGCAGGCGCTCGCCGACGAGGCTGCGCAGCTCGCTCACCGAGGGCCGGGCGCTTCTGGAGGGCACGACGTACGCCACCAGCCGGATCTCCTCCCCGGCGCCGGTCCGGCCCGGCCGCGCCAGCACCACGGCCTCGGCGACCTCCGGGTGCGCCACCAGGGCGGACTCGATCTCGCCGAGCTCGATCCGGAAGCCCCGCACCTTGACCTGGTGGTCGATTCGCCCGAGGTACTCGAGGTCGCCGTCGGGCAGCCAGCGCGCCAGGTCGCCGCTCCTGTAGAGGCGGGCCCCGTCCGCATCCGGCACGAAGCGCTGGGCGGTGAGACCGGGGCGCCCCAGGTATCCCCGGGCGACGCCCGCTCCACCCACGAGGATCTCGCCGGCGACGCCGAGGGGCACCGGCCGGCCGCGCGGGTCGAGGAGGTAGAGCGCGAGGTCGGGGATCGGGCGGCCGATCACGCTGCCCGGAGCGCCGGCCAGGTCCCGCCGCCGGATCGGCCGGTAGGTCACGTGGACCGTGGTCTCGGTGATCCCGTACATGTTGACCAGAAGCGGCCGCTCGTCGCCGTAGCGGTCGAGCCAGGGCGCCAGGCTCTCGAGCTCCAGGGCCTCACCGCCGAAGACCACGGTGCGCAAGGCGTCGAGCCGGAGCCGGCCGCCGCCGTCGGCGCGCACGAGCTGGCGGAAAGCCGAGGGCGTCTGGTTGAGCACGGTGACCCGTTGGCGCGCCAAGAGGTCGTGAAGCTCCTCGGGCGAGCGGCTCACCCGGTGCGGCACCACCTCCAGGCGGCCGCCGAAGAGCAGCGCGCCCCAGATCTCCCAGACCGAGAAGTCGAAGGCGTAGGAGTGGAAGAGGGTCCAGACGTCGTCCGGGCCGAAGCCGAACCAGGGGTCGGTGGCCTCGAACAGGCGGACGGCGTTGCGGTGGAGCACCGGCACGCCCTTCGGCCGACCGGTGGAGCCCGAGGTGTAGATGACGTACGCCACGTCGTCGGGAACCGCCTCGGTCGCCGGCGCCTCGGGGGCGCTCGGCGGGACGGCGGGCAGCTCGTCCAGGCGGAGGATCCGGCTCCCGCCCGGCCCGGACTCGAGCCGCCCGGCGAGGTCGCTGCGGGTGATCACCACCGGCGCCCGACTGTCCTCGAGGATGAAGGACAGCCGCTCCTCCGGGTAGGCGGGATCGAGGGGTACGTAGGCGCCTCCCGCCTCCAGCACGCCGAGGATCGCCACCACCGTGTCGAGGGATCGGTCGAGGCAGATCCCGGCGGCGGCGCCCGGGGCGACGCCCGACGATCGCAGCCACCCGGCCAGCCGGCGGGCGCGGGCGGCGAGCTCGCCGTAGGTCAGGGCCGCGCCCTCGCAGGTCACCGCCACGGCCTCGGGAGCGGCCGCCACCCGAGTCTCGAAGACGGCGTGCAGGGTCTCGGCGCCCCCGGTGCGCGTCTCTCCTCCCCCACCCGGGAGCTCGCGGAGGAGCTGGTGCCGTTCCGCGGCTCCGAGCAGGGCGAGCGCCGATACGGACTGCTCCGGTCCGTCGGCGGCCGCGGCCAGCAGGCTGCCCAGGTGACGGGCCAGCCGCTCGATCGTCGTGCGGTCGAAGAGGTCGGTCTTGTAGCGCCAGTGGCCCCGGAGCGCGCCCCTGGACTCCGCCAGGTTGAGGATCAGGTCGAACTTCGCCGTGGCGCTGTCGCGCACCACCGGCCGCACCGTCAGCCCCGGCGTCTCCAGGCGGCCGAGCGGAGCGTTCTGGAGCTGCATGAGCACCTGGAACAGCGGGGCGCGGGAGAGGTCGCGCCGCGGGTGGAGCTCCTCGACGAGCTTCTCGAACGGCAGGTCCTGGTGCTCGTAGGCGCCCAGGCTCTCCTCCCGCACGCGCGCCACGAGCTCGGCGAACGACGGATCGTCGGCCAGGTCGCCGCGCAGGGCGAGGGTGTTGACGAAGAACCCGATCATCCCCTCGGTCTCGCCCCGCCCGCGGCCGGCGATGGTGGTGCCCACCGTCAGGTCGCCCTGGCCGGTGGTGCGCTCGAGGAGCGCCTGGAAGCCCGCCATCGCCACCATGAAGAGCGTCGCGTCCAGGCGCCGCGCGAGGGCGCCGAGCCGGGCGCCCAGGCCCTCGGGCAGGGCGGCTTCCACCACGGCGCCGCGCAGCGTCTGCACCGACGGCCGAGGCCGGTCGGTGGGCAGGTCGAGGACCGCGTTGGCGCCTGCGAGCCGGCCCCGCCAGTATTCGAGCTGACGCTCGAGGACCTCTCCGGTGAGCCACTCCCGTTGCCAGGCGGCGTAGTCGGCGTACTGCACCGGCAGCTCGGGGAGCTCCACCGTCCCGGCGGTCCGCTCGGCCCCGTAGAGGGCGGTCAGCTCGCGCACCAGGACACCCAGTGACCAGGCGTCGGAGACGATGTGGTGGAGGGTCACCAGGACCGCGTGATCGGCGTCGCCCAGGCGTAGAAGCAGGGTGCGCAGCAGCGGGCCCCGCTCGAGGTCGAAGCGCCGGCGGGCGTCGCGGTCGCCCAGGTTCCGGAGCTCGCGCTCCCGTGCCGCCTCCGGCAGGCCGCCCAGGTCGATCACCGGCAGGGGGACGGCCGCCGGCGGCAGGATCCTCTGGCGCGGCCCCGCGGCGGCGCCCCGCGCCGGTGCGGGAACGAAGACGGTGCGCAAGGTCTCATGGCGGCGGGCCAGGGCCGTGAACGCGCGCGCCAGGGCCGCCGGCTCCAGGTGGCCGCCGAGACGGATCGCCGACATGAGGTTGTACGCCGCGCTCGCTCCGTCCATGCGATCGAGGAACCAGAGGCGCTCCTGGGCGAAGGAGAGGGGCAGCTCGACGGCA
>CAZIIB010000149.1:0-7919 GCA_964539125.1 uncultured Thermoanaerobaculia bacterium
GGATCGGCGCTGGGCACCGTCTACACCTGCCGCAGCCGTTACACCGACGACCAGGGCCAGGCGATGGAGGACTATCGCGCGCTGGCGGTCCACCCGAGCGCCAACCGGCTGCTGACCCTGGACTACGAGTACCCGGCCCCGGCGCCCGGCACCTCACCCAAGGAACGGCTGGAGCAGCTCATGCTGGTCGTCGAGCAGGTACAGGGCCTGGGCGGCGCGGAACCCGCGGCGAATCCCTCCGGCTCCTGAGCGCCGCAACCGGCGACCCGCCTACACGGCGACTTCCTGGTCCTTGAACTGGAGCTGGTAGAGGCGATAGTAGATGCCTCGGCGGGCGAGGAGCTCTTGGTGGCTCCCCAGCTCGCGCACCCGGCCCTTGTGGAGCACCAGGATCCGGTCGGCCTTCTGGATGGTCGACAGGCGGTGGGCGATGACCAGGCTGGTGCGCCCCACGAGGAGCCGGTCGAGGGCCTGCTGGATGAGCTGCTCGGTCTCGGTGTCGATCGAGGAGGTCGCCTCGTCGAGGATCAGGATCTTCGGGTCGAACGCGAGGGCCCGGGCGAAGGCGATGAGCTGCTTCTGCCCCACCGAGAACCCGGCCCCCCGCTCGCGCACCACCGACTCGAACCCGCCCGGCAGCCGCTCGATGAAGGGTAGCGCCTGGACCTCGCGGGAGGCCCACCGGATGCGCTCGGCGTCGACCCGCTCCTCGTCCAGACGGATGTTGCGCTCGACCGTGCCCGAAAACAGGAAGACGTCCTGGAGCACGAGCCCGATCGACTGGCGCAGGACCCGCAAGTCCCAGCGGCGCACGTCCACCCCGTCGACGCTCACCCGCCCTTCGGCCACGTCGTAGAAGCGCAGCAGGAGGTTGGCCAGGGTGCTCTTGCCGGCGCCCGTGTGCCCCACGATGGCCAGCGTCTCCCCCGGCTCGACCGAGAAGCCGACGTCGTGGAGCACCGGCTCGCCGGCCTTGTAGGCGAACGAGACGCCCTCGAACGAGATCGCTCCTCGCACCCGCTCCGGGGCGTAGGGCTCGGCCGGGGCTTCGATCTCCACCGGTGTGTCGAGCACCCGGAATGTGCGCTCCGACGCCGCCATGGCGGCCTGCAGGATGTTGTACTTGTCCGACAGGTCGGCGAGCGGCTGGTAGAAGCGCTGGGCGTACTGGAGGAAGGCGATCAGGGCGCCGATCGAGAGTGCGCCGGCGAGCACCGAGAGGCCGCCGTACCAGACGATCAGGCCGATACCCAGGGCGGTGATCGCCTCCACCGCCGGGTAGTAGACGGCGTAGTAGAAGATCGCGCGGACGTTGGCGTCGCGGTGCTCCAGGTTGACCTCCGCGAAGTCGTCGAAGGCCCGGCGCTCGCGGCCGAAGAGCTGCACCACCGGCATGCCGGTGATGTGCTCCTGGAGGAAGGCGTTGATGCGTGCGATCTTCACCCGCACCTCGCGGTAGCTCTGCCGAGCCCTGACCTTGAACCACACGGTCAGCGCCAGGAGCAGGGGCAGGATGGCGAAGGTCACGAGGGCCAGCTTCCAGTTGAGCCAGAAGAGCACTCCGACGATGCCGGCGAGCAGCACCACGTCGCCGAAGATCGACACCAGCCCCGCGGTGAACAGCTCGTTCAGGGCGTCGACGTCGCTGGTGACCCGGGTCACCAGCCGGCCGATGGGGTTCTTGTCGAAGTAGGCCACCGGCAGGCGCTGGAAGCGACCGAAGACCTCCCGCCGGAGGTCGTACATGATGAGCTGCCCCATCATCTGCATCAGGTACGACTGGAGGTAGAGGACGACGAAGGTCAAGAGCAGCGCGCCCAGGTAGACGAGGGCCATCGCGGCGACGCCCTGGACCGCGGTGAGGGCCACGCCCCGGTTCGCGAGCTCCGCCTGGAACCAGCGCGCGGCCACCGAGATCGAGTGCTGCCGGGCCGGCGCCTCCCCCGCCGGCCGCATGTAGAGGTCGAGGGCGATGGCCGTCGCCAGCGGGCCCACGAGCTGAAGCAGGGAGGAGAGCACGATCAGCGCCACCGCTCCCAGCGCCCGGGCGCGGTACGGCTTGACGTAGCGGATCAGCCGGCGGAAGAGGCGGGCGTCGTAGACCTTGCCGATCACCTCTTCTTCATGGAATGCGGTCGCGTCGCTCATGGGACGCTTACGATAACCTAGCCTCCGGAATCCGAGGACCGGCGGGGAGGGGGCGTCCCCTGCCCCGACCACTCGTCGAGTCGAGGCGAAGCGTCGCTAGTATTTGGCTCGGGCGTCGGTGTCGTGTAAACTCATCGACTGTCCTCAATATGTACGACAGAAGGAGCTCCGGAGCACGGGCATGGCAGCGACTCTCAATCAGCTCTTGAAGGCGATGGTCGACCAGGGCGGAACCGACCTGCACATCACGACCAACTCCCCGCCCCAGATCCGGATCGACGGCCAGCTCAAATCACTGAACCTGCCGCCGCTGACCCCGACCGAGACCAAGCAGCTCGCCTACTCCATCCTGACCGACAACCAGAAGCACCGGCTGGAGGAGGACCTGGAGATCGACTTCTCCTTCGGGATCAAGGGCCTCGCCCGGTTCCGCGCCAACGTCTTCCACCAGCGCGGGGCGATCGCCGCCGCCTTCCGGCGCATCCCGTACGAGATCCGGGGCTTCCGCGAGCTCGGGCTGCCGGCGATCGTCGAGGGTCTGTGCGAGAAGCCCCGCGGGCTGATCCTGGTGACCGGCCCGACCGGCTCGGGCAAGTCGACCACCCTGGCGGCGATGCTCGACAAGGTCAACCGGGAGCGCCACGAGCACATCGTGACCATCGAGGACCCGGTCGAGTACCTCCACGGTCACAAGAAGTGTCTGGTCAACCAGCGCGAGCTCAAGGCCGACACCCACAACTTCCACAACGCGCTGCGCTCGGTGCTGCGCCAAGACCCGGACGTCGTCCTGATCGGCGAGATGCGCGACCACGAGACGGTGGAGGCGGCGCTTCGGATCGCCGAGACCGGGCACCTCACCTTCGCGACTCTGCACACCAACTCGGCCGCCCAGACGATCAACCGGATCATCGACATCTTCCCCGCTCACCAGCAGGCGCAGGTCCGGGTGCAGCTCTCCTTCGTGCTCGAGGGGATCCTCTGTCAGTCCCTGCTGCCCCGCACGGGCGGCAAGGGACGGGCCCTGGCGCTCGAGATCCTGGTGCCCAACTCGGCGATCCGGAACCTGATCCGCGAGGACAAGATCCATCAGATCTACGGCATGATGCAGGCGGGCCAGACCAAGCACGGGATGCAGACCTTCAACCAGTCCCTGGCGGCCCTGTACTTCAGACGACTGATCACCCTGCAGACGGCGCTCGCCCGCTCTTCGTACCCGGACGAGCTGCAGGAGATCATCGCCCGCGGGCCCGAGGCCCTGAACCCCGCGTTGGCCGGAAGCGGCGCAACGGCGGCCGGCGGCCGGATGACCAGGAGGTAACCGACGATGCCCAGCTTCGAATGGAGAGGTAGAGCTCGCACCGGACAGTCCCGGCAAGGGGTGCTGGTGGCGGAGAACCGGGCTGCGGCCGAGGCGATGCTGCGGCGTGACCAGATCATGGTCCAGAACCTGCGGGAGAAGCGCGAGATCCGTCTCATGCCGCGCCTTCCCCAGAGGGTCAGCGCCAAGCGCCTGGCGATCTTCACCCGCCAGTTCTCCGTGATGCTGGACGCCGGCCTACCCCTGGTCCAGTGCCTGGAGATCCTGGGCGAGCAGGAGGAGAACCGCACCTTCCGGACGATGATCCAGCAGACCCGGACCGACGTCGAGCAGGGCTCGTCGCTCGCCGAAGCCATGCGCCGCCATCCGAAGGCCTTCGACGACCTCTTCGTCAACATGGTGGCGGCCGGCGAGGCCGGCGGTATCCTCGACATCATCCTCCAGCGGCTGTCCACCTACATCGAAAAGGTGGTCAAGCTGAAGAGTCAGGTCAAGTCGGCCCTGATCTACCCCGCCTCGGTCATCACCATCGCCATCGCCGTCGTGTGGGTCATCCTGACCTTCGTCATCCCGACCTTCGCCCAGCTCTTCGCCAGCCTGGGCAGCGAGATGCCCCTCATCACTCGCGTGGTGGTGGGCACCAGCCACTTCCTGGCCTCCTACTCGATCTGGGTCATACTGGCGCTCATCGGCCTCTGGATCTTCCTGGTGCGCTGGCACAAGACCGAGCGCGGCCGCCGGTTCATCGACGGTTTCCTGCTGCGCATCCCGGTGATCGGCATGCTGCTGCGCAAGATCGCCGTCTCCCGGTTCTGCCGCACCCTCTCCACCCTCACCTCCTCCGGCGTGCCGATCCTCGACGGCCTGGAGATCACCGCCAAGACCTCGGGCAACGCCGTGATCGAGGACGCGATCCTGGCGGTCCGCAAGAGCGTCGAGGAGGGCAAGAGCATCTCGGAGCCCCTCTCCGAGACCAAGGTGTTCCCGCCCATGGTGGTGCAGATGATCAACGTCGGCGAGCAGACCGGCGCCCTCGATCAGATGCTCTCGAAGATCGCCGACTTCTACGAGGACGAGGTGGACGTGGCGGTCAACGGCCTGTTGAAGCTGATCGAGCCGATGCTGATCGCGTTCCTGGGCGTGGTGATCGGCATCATCGTGACGTCGATGTACCTGCCGCTCTACGGCGTGATCACGCAGATCTCGTAATCGATCGGATCACCCTCCTCACCCTCGATCCCTCTCCCTCCCTCGACGGGGGGAGAGGGACGCCTTCCCCCGGCCGTAGCGCGGCTCCTCGGTGGCGGCTCCCACCCTACTGGTGGCGTATCGGTCGGGTGACGTAAACTGTCACCCGATGAAGCTCCTCGCTCGCCAGCTCCACTGGCTGATCGCCATCCGTCTGGTGGTGGTCTCGAGCGTGGTGCTGCCTTCTTTCCTGCTCCAGATCGCCCCCCACGAGCGGCCGCCGGCGGAGGCCTCCCCGCCGGCCGTCGCCCGGCCGGCGCCCCCGGCACTGGGCGAGCCGCCGGCGACGATCCAGGTGCCCCCGACGGCGCCCGAGCCGACGGTCGACACGCGGCTGCTCTACCTGCTGGCCGGCTTCACCTACCTGGCGAGCCTGATCTACATCGTCCTGTTGCGGCTGGTCCCGGGCCGCTTCCGGATGCACGCCTACGTCCAGTTCTTCGGCGACCTGGCGCTGGTCACCGTGCTGGTCTACTTCTTCGGTGGCATCGAGAGCCCCTTCTCGATCTTCTATCTGCTCGTCATCGCCGTCTCGACGACCCTGCTCCGGAAGCGCTCCACCGGCGTCGCGACCCTCGCCTTCGTCTTCTACGCAGGGCTGATGGTGGCGCTCTACGAGGGCTGGCTCCTCACCCCGGACGGCACGGTGATCTTCCAGGACGTCGCCACCCTGCGCCGGCTCGTCTACAACCTGGCAATCCACCTGTTCGCCTTCTACTCGGTCGCCTTCCTCACCTGGTTCCTGGTCGCCAACGTCGCCCGCGCCGAGCAGGAGCTGGAGGCCAAGAGGGAGGACCTGGCGGACCTCGAGATCAAGTACCGCGACGTCATCCAATCGATCACGAGCGGTCTGATCCTCACCGACCCGAGCGGTCGGATCACCAGCCTCAACCGGGCGGGCCGGCGGATCCTGCGCCGCAGCGAGGAGGAGCTCCTCGGCCGCCACGTCGCCGACACGGGGATCATCACCACCGCCCAGTGGCAGCAGTTCTCCGAGCGCAGCGGCGGCCAGCGGCGACTCACGAGCGAGATCGAGGTGGTTCGCCAGCAGGCGCCGATCCACGTCGGCTTCTCCCTGGCCGAGCTCAAGAACGCCGACGGCGTGAACACCGGCGCCATCATCATCTTTCAGGACCTGACCCCCTGGAGAAAGCTCGAGGAAGAGGTTCGCTTGAAGGACCGGATGGCGGCGGTCGGCACCTTGGCGGCGGGTCTCGCCCACGAGATCGGCAACCCCTTGGCGGCGATCTCCGGCTCGGTCCAGATGCTCGGCCGATCGATCGACGGCACGTCGCCGGAGCGGCGGCTCCTGGGCATCCTGCTCAAGGAGAGCCAGCGCCTGGACCGGATCATCAAGGGCTTTCTCGAGTACGCGCGGCCGAAGCGGCGCCAGGCGGAGGAGTTCGACGCCGCGCACCTGCTGGCCGAGAACTTCGAGCTGCTGCGCAACAGCCCCGAGGTCGGGACGGAGCACGAGCTGCGGCTCGAGCTCGATCCGCCCTCGGTGCGTCTCGAGGCCGACCCCGACGGCGTCAGTCAGATCTTCTGGAACCTGGCGCGCAACGCCTTGAAGGCGATGCCCGAGGGCGGGCTCCTGACCGTCAAGGGATCGCTCCGGGCCGACGCCTACGACATCGAGTTCTTCGACACCGGCAAGGGAATGACCGAGGAGGAGCGGGCCAACCTGTTTCATCCCTTCCAGTCCTTCTTCGACAGCGGCACCGGCCTGGGGATGGCGATCGTCTATCGGATCGTCCAGGACCATCGGGGCGAGCTCTCCGTGGACAGCCATCCGGGCGGGCACACCCGCATCACGGTGAGCCTGCCGCTGCGTCCGGTCGCTCGGGGCGCCAGCCTGCGGAGCGCGGCCTTCGGGAGTGCGCGATGACCCATCGAGTCCTGATCGTCGACGACGAGGCGAGCCTCCTCGAGTTCCTGAGCCTGCTCTTCGAGGGCGAGGGCTACGCGGTGGAGACCGCGCCCTCCATGGGCAAGGCCCGCGAGCACCTCGGGGCGGCCGAGTTCGACCTGGTGCTGTGCGACATCCTGATGCCCGACGGCAACGGCCTCGAGCTCCTGCGCGAGATCACCCGGGAACCGCCCCACCCGGCGGTGATCATGATGACCGCCTACACCTCGACCAAGTCGGCGATCGAAGCCATGCGCTCCGGCGCCTACGACTACATCTCGAAGCCCTTCGACGTCGAAGAGCTCAAGGTGATGGCCGAGAAGGCCCTGGAGAAGACCGAGCTCGAAGAGGAGAACGTCTACCTGCGCCGCGAGCTCGAGGGCAAGTACACCTTCCCGAACATCATCGGCTCATCCCGCAAGATGCAGGACGTCTTCTCCCTGGTCGAGCGCGTGGCCCGGACCTCCTCGACCGTGCTGATCCACGGCGAGAGCGGAACGGGCAAGGAGCTGATCGCACGGGCCATCCACTTCGCGAGCTCCCGCGGGAACGGCAAGTTCCTGTCGATCAACTGTGGCGCCCTGCCCGAGAACCTCCTCGAGAGCGAGCTCTTCGGCCACGTGCGGGGCGCGTTCACCGGCGCCGTGCGCGAGAAGAAGGGCCTGTTCCAGGAGGCGAGCCGCGGCACCCTCTTCCTCGACGAGATCGGCGAGATGACCGCGGCGATGCAGGTCAAGCTGCTGCGCGCCCTGCAGGAGCGGACCGTCCGGCGGGTGGGCGGCACCGAGGAGGAGTCGATCGACGTCCGGATCATCGCCGCGACCAACCAGAACCTCGACGCCCTGATCTCGGCGGGTGACTTCCGCGAGGATCTCTACTACCGGATCAACGTGATCCCGCTCCACCTGCCGCCGCTGCGTCAGCGGCGCGAGGACATCCCCCTGCTCGTCGAGCACTTCCTCAAGAAGTACTCCGAGCAGATGGAGCTCGCCGAGGCCCAGCGCATCTCGGTCGACGCGATGCGCCTGCTCGAAAGCTACTCCTGGCCCGGCAACGTCCGCGAGCTCGAGAACGTCGTCGAACGCGCGGTGGCCCTGACCGGCGAGGGGCCGATCACCACCCGGGACCTCCCGACGCATTTGCTCGACGGACGCGGCTCCGGCGTGGACACGGTGATGCTGCCCGAGGAGGGCCTCGACCTCGAGGCCCGGCTGGAGGCGATCCGGGCGGAGCTCTTGTCGCAGGCCCTGGAGCGCACCGACGGCGTCCAGACCAAGGCGGCCGAGCTCTTGGGGA
>CAZIIB010000150.1:0-7884 GCA_964539125.1 uncultured Thermoanaerobaculia bacterium
CCACCCGCCCCGCGGGCGTGTGATCCCGCAACCGCTGCGATCCGCCGCCGAACCCCCCCTCACCAGGCCACGCACTGATTCTTCGGCACCATCGGATCGCCTACCTTGCAGCCGAAGGCCTTGGCGAAGTCCGGGTTGTCCGACACCGCGCCGATCGCTCGGAACTCGGCCGGCGAGTGGGGGTTGACCGTCACCCGCATGCGCAGGGCCTCCGGGGTCACCAGCGCGCACCAGTTCTGGGCGTAGGCGACGAAGAAGAGCTGGTCGTTGGTGAGCTCGGGGATCTCCCGCTTCTCACCGTGGCGCTCCTGGTAGCTCTGGAAGGCGAGGTAAGCCTCCTTCAAGCCGCCGATGTCGGCGATGTTCTCGCCCGCGGTGAGCTTGCCGTTGACGTGCACCCCGGGCTCGACCTGGTAGCTCGAATACTGGTCGCGCACGCACTGGGCCCGCGCCTCGAACTTCGCCGCCACGGCGGGCGACCACCACTCGCGCAGGCTCCCCTCGGCGTCGAACTTCCGGCCCTGGTCGTCGAAGCCGTGAGTGAGCTCGTGCCCCACCACGGCGCCGATCCCGCCGTAGTTCATCGCCGCGGGAAAGTCCTTGTCGAAGAACGGCGGCTGCAGGATGCCGGCCGGGAAGACGATCTGATTCTGCGGCGGATTGTTGTACGCGTTGACCGTCTGCGGGCTCATGTGCCACTCGCTCCGGTCGACGGGATGGCCGATCTTCTTCGCCTGGCGGTCGAAGTCGAACCGGCTCGCCGCCTCCACGTTGGCGAAAAAGTCATCCGGCACGATGGTCATCGACGAGTAGTCCCGCCACGTGTCCGGGTAGCCGATCATGCTGGCGAGGGCCGCCACCTTCTCCTTGGCCTTCTCGCGGGTCGCCGCGTCCATCCAGTCGAGGCCCGGCAGGCTCGACCCGAAGGCCGCCTCGATGTCCCGCACCATCTCCTGGGCCGTCGCCTTGCTCGATCCCGGGAACTTCTGTTGGATGTAGACCTTGCCCACGGCCTCTCCCAGGGCGCGGTTCGTGAAGTCCACGCAGCGCTCCCAGCGCGGCTCGATCGTCTCCTGTCCCGAAAGCCGCTTGTCGAAGAAGTCGAAATCGGCCTCGACGAAGGGCTCGGAGAGGAACGGCGCCGCCTCGTGCACCAGGTGCCAGCGCAGGTACTCGCGCAGCGCCGCCGGACTGGTGTCGGCGAGGATCGCGTCGAGCTGCTCGAAGAATTCCGGCGTCCGAACGTTGATCTCTTCGATCGCCGGATAGCCCGTGGCGTCGAAGAAGGCCTTCCATGGCAGCCGCGGGGAGAGCTTCTCGAGACCGGCGCGATCGATCTTGTGGTAGTTCTTGTCCGGATCGCGGAGCTCTGCGCGCGGCTTCGACGCCTCGGCGAGCCGGGTCTCGAAGGCGACGATCTCCTTGGCGTGCTGGGCCGCCGCGTCCTGGCTCTCGCCGATCAAGGTCAGCATCTCGGCGACGTGACCGGGGTACTTCTCGAGGATCGCCTGCTTCTTGGGGTCCTGGCTCACGTAGTAGTCGCGGTCCGGCAGGCCCAGACCGCCCTGGCTGAACTGTGCGATGTTCTGGCGCGGGTTCTTCGAGTCCGCCCGCGTGGACATGCGGAAGAGCGTCCGCACACCCAACCTGTCGAGCGTGCCGGCGGTGGCGAACAGGGTCGCCAGGTCGTGGACCCGGTCGATCTCGGCGAGGTAGGGAGCGAGCGGCTTGGCGCCGGCCGCGTCGATCCGAGACGTGTCCATGCAGGACGCGTAGTAATGGCCCACCCGGGCGCGGTCGGGATCGGTGCCGGGGTGGGCGGCCGCGTCCTCGAGGACCTTGCGCACGATCTCGCGATTCTCCTCTTGGACGGTCGAGAAGCTCCGCGCCCACACCGGATGGTCGGCGGGGCGCCGGGTGTGGGCCAGCCAGCCGCCGCAGGCGTAGCGGTAGAAGTCCTGACAGGGATCGACCTTCGTGTCCATGTCACCGAGGAGCGCCTGGACGCCGGCCGGTGTCTGGGCGGATGTCGTGGTGCCGGAGCTTGTCTCGGATGGCGCCGCTGCGGGCGGCGGCGCGGCGAAGGCCGCGGTTGCGAGGAGGGCGCTCAAGGACCAGACGAGTTGACGGCGGTTCATCTCTTCTCCTTGCCTAGGGGGGATCCAATCAGTCTGCGAACAGTCCCCGGTAGTACTCCAGGGAGCGCCCGAGGCCTTCTTCCAGGTCGACCTGGGGGTCGAAGCCCAGGGCCTCGCGGGCCGCGTCGATGGCGGCGAGGGAGTGGCGAACGTCGCCCGGGCGCTCGGGCTCGTGGCGGGGCTCGGGGGCCGCGACGCCGGCTTCCTGGGCCAAGGTGCGGACGCGGCCGGCGAGCTCGCCGACCGTCATGCGGCGCCCGAAGGCCACGTTGTAGGCGCGCCCGCAGGCGGCGGCCGGAGCCTGTGCGGCGAGGAGGTTGGCGGCCACCGCGTCGGCCACGAAGGTGAAGTCGCGGCTCTGCTCGCCGTCGCCGTAGATGACCGGCGGCTCGCCCGCGAGGCAGGCCTTGAAGAAGCGGGGGATGACCGCCGCGTACGGGCCCTCGGGGTTCTGGCGCGGGCCGTAGACGTTGAAGTAGCGCAGCCCCACGAGCTCCAGGCCGAAGCAGCGGCCGAAGACGTCCGCCACCTCCTCGTCCACCCGCTTCGACAGGGCATAGGGCGAGAGGCACGCTCCCTCTTCGCCTTCGCGCTTGGGCAGGGCCTTGGAGTCGCCGTAGACGCTCGAGGAGGAGGCGTAGACCACCCGGCGCACCCCGGCGTCGCGGGCCGCCGTCAGGACCCGCGTCGTGCCGGCCACGTTGACGTCCACGCTGTCGGCCGGCCGGGCCAGGCTCAAGGGCACCGAGCCGAGGGCCGCCTGGTGGTAGACCGCGGAGACACCCGCGCAGGCGCGGCGGCAGGCCTCCGGATCCCGGATGTCCCCCTCCAGGAGATCGATCCGGTCGCGGCTCGCCGCCAGGTTCTCGGGCCGTCCCGTGGCGAAGTTGTCGAGCACGCGCACCCTCGCGCCCCTCTGCACCAGGGCGTCGACCAGGTGGGAGCCGATGAAGCCCGCGCCGCCGGTGACCAGGACGGCGTCGTCGGCCGCCGGCCCGGAGGGCGGTCGGGAGAGAGAACGGTTCGGCATGTCGAGAGCGGCGGTGTCCTGGGGGGTGCCCGACCGCTAGTTGCCCGAGGGCTGCTTGGCCGCCGGCTGGGCCTTGTCCAGCCGGTCGATCACCTCGGCCGTGATGTCGATCCGGTCGCTCGACGAGACCACCACGCCCGGCACCTTGTTGAGGATCAGGTCGTAGCCGCCTTCCTCGCGGATCGCCTTGAACACCGGCCGGAGCTGCTTTTCGACCTTGTCGAGCCCATCGTTCTGGATCTGTTGGCCTTCGCGTTGCTTGTCGTCGCGGAAGCGGCGCATCTCGACCGTCTTGTCCTCGAGCTGCTTCTGGAGGTCGGCGAGCGTTTCCTCGGAGAGCGACTGCCGGCCGTCGGAGATCCGCTTCTGGAGATCGCTGGCCGCCTGAGCCAGCTTGTCGGCCTGGGCCTGGGCGTCCTTCTGGAACTGCTCGAGCTTGGCCTGGAGCTCCTGGCCCGCCTGTGACTTGGCGACGACCTGGTCGAGGTCGACGACGGCGATCTTGGCCGCCGCCTGTTGGGCGGCGAGGCTCGAGGCGCCGCCGACGAATCCCAGGGCCAGCAGGATCGGAAGGATCGGCAAGGCGCGGGTGGCGGCGGCGCGGGGGGCCTTCGCGGAGCGGGGGCGTGCGGGGCGACGTGGAGTAGTTGGGTTTGGCAAGGGGGTCGGGCCTCCGTGATGACTGATGACTGAGGTGGAGCGGCCGGGAGGCCGGCCGCGGCGTCCGGTTGGGTCTCCAAGAATAGAACAACCGGGAGGCGCTCGCTCAAGAGACTGCGCGGGCGAAGAGGAGGGAGAAGAAGATCAGGACGGCGACCAGCACCAGGTTGGTCGCGAGCCGGTTGCGGTGCCCATCGCCCACGAAGCGGCCGGAGCCGGTCAGGGCCAGGAGCACGGCCGCCAGGATGGGCATGAACGCGGCGCCCACCAGGGCGTACAGGCGCTGCATGGCGGCGAAGCTCCAGACGAGGCCGACCGCCGGCACCGTCGCCAGCACGTAGAGAAAGACGCGGTAGGGCCTTCCCGCCGTGTCGACCGGCGCCCGGCGCCCGCTCGGCGCGGTCGCCCCGGCCGGCTCGCGCAGCAGCCCCCAGAGGTCGGCGAAGAGATAGGGCACACTCTGCCAGACGCCCAGGAGGCTGCTCGCCACCGCGCCCCAGGCCCCGACGAGGAAGGTCCAGCGCCCCGTCGGGCCGAGGGTGGCCTCGAGGCGGTCGGCCAGCGCCACGATGAGCCCGGCCCCCCGGCCCGAGACCTCCACCGTCGAGCCCACGATCACCATGGCGAGGCCGAACAGGGCGGTCATGGCGTAGGCGAGCCCCAGATCGAGCCGACAGACGCGGAGCTCGCCGGTGTCCTCGCGGCCCTCCTCGCGGATCCAGTAGCCGTAGCAGAGCACGGTCACCGTGCCGCCGACCCCACCCATGAGGGCGGCCGTCCAGCCGGCCGCGCCGGTTGTGGCGGGCAGGTGCGGTCGCACCAGGTCGGCTGCCACGGCGCCCCAGTCGGTGGCCACCCGGACCGCGGTCGCGACGACGGTCACGAACATCACCACGATGGTGGCGCTCATCACTCTCTCGAAGAGACGGTAGCCGCCGAGGCGCACCAGGGCGAGCCCGACCAGGGCGTGGGCGATGCCGTAGAGCACCTTGTCGGTCGAGGCGCTCGCGGTCAGGGGGTAGATGGCGTGGGCGGTGGCGCCGCAGGCGCTCATCAGGGCCGTGGCGACCAGGAAGCTCCAGATGAAGAAGTAGGCGAGGAAGGCCGCCTGGAGGGGGCGGGCGAAGCGGCCGGTGAGGCGGGTGAGCGCCCCTTCGAGGAGCGTTTCGCCGGTGGCGAGCTGCCAGCGGGCGAGCCCCTCGTTGAGGACGTACTTGATGCCGGCGCCCACCACCACCGCCCAGAGCACCGCCGTGCCCAGGGCGTGGCCGCTGAAGGCGGCGGTGGCCAGGTCCCCGGCCCCGACCCCGGTGGCGGCGACCAGCAGGCCGGGGCCGATGACCGCGAGCAGCGAGAACCGGCGCCGGGTCGCGGGCGAGGAATCCATGCGGCGCCGAGTCTAGCGGGCGCCTCGCCGCGGCCGCCCGTGTCGCCGCAGAAGCTCGGCGACCTCCGACTTCGGGGCGCGGCCCGCCGCGACGCCCAGGACCAGATCGGTGAGCTCGTCCTCGCCGGCCTCGACCACGTGGCCGTTGAGCCAGAGGCAGAGGAGCGCGGCGGCCAGCGCCGTGCGCTTGTTGCCGTCGACGAAAGGATGATTTCTCACCAGATGGTAGAGGTACGCGGCGGCCATCTCGGAGAGGCTCTGGTGAAGGTACTCGCCCGCGAAGCTCGCCTTGGGCGCACCGAGCGCGGAGGAGAGGACGCTCAGGTCCCGTACGCCGTCGGTGCCTCCGTAGCGCCGGACCTGGTCGGAGTGAAGTGACAGGACCTCGTCCAGGGTGAGGAAGACAGGAGCCACGGCCGGCCCAGGAGACGTCGTTGACCTACTCGGCGAGCCGGCGGAAAACGCCCGCATAGCGACGATGCATCGCCTCGACGCCGCGAGCGAGATCGGCCTCGCGCTCGGCGTCGCGAACCGGGCTGATCACGATCACGTCGCCGTCGGTGGAGACCTCCAGCGGGGTCTCGGAGTCGATCCGGGCCGCGTCGAGGAGCGGGCGGTCGAGGATCAAGGCGAGACTGTTGCCGGTCTTGGTGAGTCGCTTGACCATGGGCAGGTCCTCTCTTCGTCCGTACGGTCTAGCAGATGCGTTCGTACGGAGCTCGCTTCTCCGGGGCGCGGTGCGCGTGGTCAGGTCGATGCGACCCGCGCCATCAGCTCCCGGGTGAGCTCGAGCTCCTCGGGGTGGACGGCGTGGCCGAGGCCGGGGTAGCGGCGGAGGGTGACGGAGGCGCCGAGACCGCGGAACGCTTCGGCCGTCTCCTCGATCCGCGCCCACGGGACGTGGGGGTCGGGATCACCGGCGCCGAGGAGGACCGGCGTGCCGGCGAAGTCGCCGGTGAAGCGCCGGGTTTCGCCGGGCGGCCCGAGGAAGCCCCCGGTCAGCGCCACCACGCCCCCGTAGCGGCGCGGGTGCCGGAGCGCCCACTCGAGAGCCAGGCACGCACCCTGGGAGAAGCCCAGGAGGACGATCCGCTCCCGCTCGAGGCCCGCCGTCTCCAGGCTCTCGACGAGCCGGCCGACGAGGGCGAGGGCCGAGTCGAGGTGCGGCTGGTTGTGCTCGAGGGGCACGAGGAAGCTGTACGGGTACCAGGTCTGGCCCGCGGCCTGGGGAGCGAGGTAGGCGAAGTCCGGGTGGCGGAGCTCGTCGGCGAGGGTCAGGATGTCCTCGGCGGTGGCGCCCCGGCCGTGGAGCAGAACCATCCCGGCCTCGGCCTCGCCCGGGTCCGCCCCCGTCCTGGCGATCGGAGCTCCGACGTGGGGAGTGGCCGTCATGCGCCCGGGCGTTCGAGCGCCGCGCGGTCCCAGCCGCCGAGGTCGGCCGCCGCGTCGTAGGTCGTCTGGGCGAACTCGAGGAGCGCGCCGCGCGGATCGGCCGCCGTGCGTAGCGCCTCGTAGGGCAGCAGGTACTCCCCCAGCGAGTCGCTCCAGAAGGCACCGTCCGGGCCCACCTTCGCCGCGTCGAACCCCTCCGGCTTGGGGGCGGCGTAGGCGTAGTAGGCGGGCTCGGGGAACCGGGAGTCCCCCGGCCACCACCCGACGCTCGACACCTCGTGGGAGTACGCCTCGCGGGTGATCGGGTCGGCGTCCGGGGCGAGGGGTGCCGGGCGGCCGGAGAAGCGGGTGACGGCGAGGTCGAAGCTGCCCCAGAAGAAGTGGACCGGGCTCGACTTCCCGAGGAACCGCCCCCGAAACTCCTCGAGCACCTCGGTGGACCAGGCGAGGATCTGCCAGCAGCGGCCGGCGGACTCGGGATCGTAGGCGCGGTGCCGCTCGTCCTCGTGGAAGGGGATCGCCTCCTCGGCGATCTCCACCGGGTGGTCCCAGATCGGCACCTCGACGCCGAGGCCGGCCAGCCGCTCGACGAGCTCGCGGTAGAAGCGCGCCACGCTCTTGGGCTCGAAGGCCACGCTCGCCGCCCCGCCGGCGCTCGTGCGGATCGCGAGCTCGTGGGTCACGAAGTCGAGCTCCATCTGGAGCAGCCGGTCGCCACACGCCATGGCCGGCGTGTCGAGGCCGTGAGCCGAGAGGCGGAAGGTGGCGTTCCAGTAGTGGTTGACGAGCGGGGTCAGGGCGAGCTGGATCTTGCCCACCATCTGGCTCCAGCGGTGGAGGGTGGCCAGCGTCTCGCTCCAGGCGTCGAGGGGCAGCTCTGGAAGGTTCATGGCCCATTCTCCCACGGCGGCGGGGTGGGCGGCAGGCGCGGGCTCGCTACTGCGGGATCGGGTCGCCGGGCGGGTCCTTCGAGAAGTTCTCGTCCTTGCGCTGGTCGAGGGTCACGAGGCGGAAGGCGCCTTCGCGCACGACGCGGCGCAGGACGATGTCGACCAGAGTCGTCTGGTTCGGCCGGACGACCTCCTCGAGCATCGCGGCCACGGCCTCGAGCTCGGCGGGAAGGAAGTGGACCAGGCCGTTCGTCAGGTGCGGCTCGATCTGGAAGCCGAGCTTCGCCGCACCGGGAAACGCCGAGCGCAGGGTCTTGCCGTCGCGCTCGATGGCGGGGGCACCGAGCATCACGTCGGAGTCGAGGAAGTAGGTGAGGGTGTTGGGTG
>CAZIIB010000151.1:0-7831 GCA_964539125.1 uncultured Thermoanaerobaculia bacterium
CGCGATGCTCGCCGGCCGGGCCGCAGCAGGCCCGCCCAGATCTGACGTGTCTCCCCGCCGGCCTCGACGGGAGCGGTTCCGCCAGGGCTCTGTCCCGCCGCTCGACTCGGCCCCGCACCCTCCCGGCATCCACCGGGCCTTCCGGTGCCTGGCCTGCGGGAGGCGCGACGAGGCGCGATGCCCAAGACCGCTCCACCGGCTTCAGAGCTCTCCCGCGAGGCGCTCGATCTCCTGATCCGCGGCCTCAGAACGTCCGGCGCCTCGAGGGAGGTCGGACGCGTTCCACGTCGGCCGGCGGACTGCGCGACCGCTCCGTTGACGCCGGAGCAGGAGCGACTCTGGTTCCTCCATCGCCTCGACCCGGGGAGTGCCACCTACAACCTCGCGGCGGCGGTCCACGTGCGGGGCGACCTCCAGACGGCGGCCCTCGAGAGCGCCCTGACGGAGATCCTCCGGCGCCACGAGAGCCTGCGGAGCGTCGTCGAGGAGAGAGACGGCGGCGAGGTGGTGCAGCGAGCGCTTCCCGCAGCCCCCGTTCCCGTCGCGCCACGGATCGACCTGAGAGGCGTCTCTCCGGCGAAGGCCGGCCGGGAGGCTGAACGCCTGGCTCGCGCGGAGGCGCGGCGGCCCTTCGATCTCTCGCGCGGGCCGGCGTTTCGTGCGCTCTTGGTCCAGGTGAGCGGAGAGGGCGGCGACGCGCTCCACGACCTCGTGGTGGCCGTGCACCACCTGATGGCCGACGGGTGGTCGATCGGCGTCTTCGTCCGGGAGCTCGCAGCCCTCTACGGGGCCCTCGCCGCGGGACGAGCCTCGCCGCTCTCCGAGCCGGCGCTCCAGTTCGCAGACTACGCCGCCTGGCGACGGGAGAGATCGGGCGCCGAAGACCGCGCCGAGGACCTCGCCTTCTGGCGCGATCGCCTCGCCGGGCTCGTGGCGCTGGAGCTGCCCACCGACCGCCCCCGCCCCCCGAGACCGTCGGGCCGGGGGATCGCCTTGGGGGTGAGCCTGCCGCCGGTTCTCGTCCGGTCGGTGAACGACTTGGCCAGGGCGGCCGAGGCGACGCCCTTCATGGTGCTCGTGGCGGCGTTCCAGGTGCTCCTCGGCCGCCTCGCCGGCAGCGACGACGTGGCGGTGGGCTCGGTAGTGGCCGGGCGGACGGCGCCGGGGGTCGAGGACCTGATCGGTTTCTTCGTCAATACCCTGGTCCTGCGCACCGACCTGGCGGGGGCAGGAGCGTTCCGGGAAGCGCTCGCGCGGACGCGGGAGACCGTCGTCGGAGCGCTGCGCCACCAGGACCTGCCCTTTTCCAGCCTGGTGGAGGCGGCGGGACCGGCCGTCGGCGGGAGCGTCGACGGATCGGCGTCGCCACTCTTCCGGGTGCTCTTCTCGATGGATCGCCGCCCGCACGGGGCGGTGGCCCTGGGTGCGCTGAGGTCCGAGATCGAGGAGCTCCACACCGGCACCGCGAAGTTCGACCTCTCGGTCAACCTGACAGCAGGCGACGGCGACGTCGGGGGATACGTCGAGGCGGCGAGCGAGCTCTTCGATTCGACCACGGTCCAGCGCCTCTGGGCGCGCTACGTGGCGCTTCTCGAGTCGGCGTTGGCGGCGCCGGAGCGGCGGCTGGGGGAGCTGTCGGTGGCGCCGGCGGCGGAGCGCCAGCAGGTGGTGGTGGAGTGGGGTGGCGGGGCCACGCCGTACCCGCGGGAGTCGACGCTCGTGGAGCTGTTCGACGAGGCGTGCGGCCGGGCGCCGGAGGCGGTGGCGCTGGAGTTCTGGGACGGGGCCCTGAGCTACGGCGAGGTGGCGGCGCGGTCGCGGCGGCTGGCCGGGCGGCTGGCGGGGCTGGGGGTGGGGCCGGGCGCGGTGGTGGGCCTCTGTCTGCCGCGCTCGGCGGAGCAGGTGGTGGCGTTCCTGGCGGTGCTGCGCACGGGGGCGGCCTACCTGCCCCTGGACCCGGCGCACCCGATCGGGCGGCTGAGCTTCATGCTGGAGGACTCGGGGGCGGCGTGGCTGGTGAGTCGCTCGGACCCCGCGCTGCCGGTCGAGCCGCTCTCGGCGGCGGCGGGCGCGGTGCTGCTGCTGGACCGGGAGGAGGCGGGCGAGGCGGAGGCCGCGCCGGCCGGCCCTGGGGGTCCCCTGGCGCCGGCGCAGGTGATCTACACCTCGGGCTCGACGGGCCGGCCCAAGGGGGTGATGATCCCGCACCGGGGTCTGGTGCGGCTGGTGCGGGAGAGCGACCTGGTGAGGCTGGGACCGGAGGACCGGGTGGCCCAGGCGGCCAACACCTCGTTCGATCTGGCGAGCTGGGAGGTCTGGGGGGCGCTGGCCAACGGCGCCTGCCTGGTGGGGATTCCGCGCGAGGCGGTGCTCGCGCCGCGGGAGCTGGAGCGGGAGATGACGGCCCGGCGGATCACCGCCTGCCTGCTGACGACCTCGGTGTTCCACCAGGCGGCGCGGGAGGCTCCGGGGGCCTTCGGAGCGGTGCGGTTCGCGGCGTTCGCGGGGGAGGCGGCGGATCCGGCGGCGGTGGCGCGGGTGCTCGCGGCGGGGACGCCGGCGGGGGTGGTGAACGGGTACGGTCCGACGGAGAACGCGGTGCTCTCGACGTTCGCCCGGGTGCACCGCCTGGGCGGGGAGGCGCGGTCGGTGTCGATCGGCCGGTCGCTGGCGAACAGCACGGCCCGGGTGGTGGACCGGGGGCTGCGGGCGTTGCCCATGGGGGCGATCGGGGAGGTGGTGGTGGGAGGCGACGGCCTGGCCCTGGGGTATCGCGGGCGTCCGGCGGCGACGGCGGGGGTCTTCCTGCCCGACCCGTACGCGGAGGCCGGGGAGTCGGGGGCGCGCCTCTACCGGACGGGGGACCTGGCCCGGTGGGCTCGGGACGGGGCGCTGGAGTTCGTCGGGCGGATCGATCACCAGGTGAAGATCCGGGGGGTCCGGATCGAGATGGGGGAGGTGGAGGCGGCGGTGGCCGGGCACCCGGCGGTGGCGGCGGCGGTCGCCATGGTGCGCGAGGACCGGCCGGGGGAGCGCCGGCTGGTGGCCTACGTGGTGCTCCGGGAGGGGGCGGAGGTGGAGCCGGCGGAGCTGCGGGAGCACGCGGCGGGATCTCTGCTCGAGGCCATGGTGCCCACGGCCTTCGTGGTCCTGGAGCGCTTGCCGCTCAACCCCCACGGCAAGGTGGACCGGCGGGCGCTGCCCGCGCCGTCGGGCGAGGCGCGGGAGCTGGCCGGGGTCTACGTGGCGCCCCGGACCGAGCTCGAGCGGACGGTGGCCGAGTGCTTCGCCGAGATCCTGGGGCTCGAGCGGGTGGGTGCCCTGGACAGCTTCTTCCACCTGGGCGGCCACTCGCTGCTGGCGACCCGCCTCGCCTGGCGCCTGGGCCGGGCCGTGGGCCGCGAGGTGCCGTTGCGGCTGCTCTTCGAGCATCCGACGGTGGCCGAGCTCGCCCGCGCTCTCGACGCCCTGACACCGGAGCCGGAGGCGCCGATCGAGGGGATCCATCGGCTGGGGGGCGAGGGCCCCTTCCCCCTGTCGTTCGCCCAGCGGCGGCTCTGGTTCCTCGACCGGCTGAGCCCGGGCTCGGCGGTCTACGCCATTCCGGCGGCGGTCCGCCTCGGGGGCGAGCTCGACGTCGCGCTGCTGGCGGCTGGGATGGCGCGCATCGTCCAGCGCCACGAGACCCTGCGCACGGTCTTCGCCGAGGTCGAGGGCACTCCGGTCCAGAAGGTGCGCGAGGCACCGCGGCGGGGCCTGCCGGTCATCGACCTGGCCGGGCTCCCCGCGGCCTCCCGGCAGGCTGCGTTGGCGCGGTTGGAAGCTCGCGAGGCGCGGCGCCCCTTCGACCTCGCCACCGGCCCGCTGTTCCGCGTGCTGTTGATCCGCCTCGCGCCTGCCCGGCACGAGCTCCTGGTCGACATGCATCACATCGTCTCGGACGGCTGGTCGACCGGGGTCTTCGTCGCCGAGCTCGGGGAGCTCTACGGCGCCGCGAGCGAGGGTCGGCCGGCGCGGCTGCCGGAGCTCCCCGTCCGCTACGTGGACTTCGCGGCCTGGCAGCGAGGCTGGTTGGTCGGGGCGGCGCTCGACCGCCAGGTCGCCCGCTGGCGCGAGACCCTGGCGGGGGCGCCGGACCTGGAGCTTCCGGCGGACCGGCCGCGGCCGCCGCGGCGGAGCGACCGGGGCGGCAAGGTCCGGTTCGTCCTGCCGCCCCGTCTGGCCGCCGGCGTGGCGGCGCTCGCCGCGGCGGAACGGACCACCCCGTTCGCGGTCTGGCTCGCCGCGCTGGCGAGCCTCCTCGCGCGGCTCGCCGGGCAGGACGACGTGGTGATCGGTACGCCGCTCGCCGGCCGCTCCCGGCCGGAGCTCGAGCACCTGATCGGCATGTTCGTCAATACGCTGCCGGTGCGGGTCGACCTCTCGCGGGACCCGCCGTTCCGGGGGCTGCTCGGGCGGTCGACAGAGGCTCTGATCGAAGTCCAGGGCCGCCGGGAGGTGCCCCTCGAGGCCCTGGTCGAGGCCCTGGTCCCCGAGCGCGATCCGGCGCGGACCCCGCTTTTCCAGGTGATGCTGGCATACCAGGAGCGCCGGCCCCCGCCGGCCCTTCCCGGCCTGAGCGTCGAGATCGAGGGTCTCGCCACCGGCACGGCGAAGCTCGATCTCCTGTTCTCGCTGAGAGAGACCGAGGAAGGCGGCCTCGGCGGCGACCTCGAGTACAGCCGCGACCTCTTCGACGAGCCCTCGGCGCGCCGGTTCGTCGCCCGGTTCCGGGCGCTTCTCGAGTCGGCGTTGGCGGCGCCGGAGCGGCGGCTGGGGGAGCTGTCGGTGGCGCCGGCGGCGGAGCGCCAGCAGGTGGTGGTGGAGTGGGGTGGCGGGGCCACGCCGTACCCGCGGGAGTCGACGCTCGTGGAGCTGTTCGACGAGGCGTGCGGCCGGGCGCCGGAGGCGGTGGCGCTGGAGTTCTGGGACGGGGCCCTGAGCTACGGCGAGGTGGCGGCGCGGTCGCGGCGGCTGGCCGGGCGGCTGGCGGGGCTGGGGGTGGGGCCGGGCGCGGTGGTGGGCCTCTGTCTGCCGCGCTCGGCGGAGCAGGTGGTGGCGTTCCTGGCGGTGCTGCGCACGGGGGCGGCCTACCTGCCCCTGGACCCGGCGCACCCGATCGGGCGGCTGAGCTTCATGCTGGAGGACTCGGGGGCGGCGTGGCTGGTGAGTCGCTCGGACCCCGCGCTGCCGGTCGAGCCGCTCTCGGCGGCGGCGGGCGCGGTGCTGCTGCTGGACCGGGAGGAGGCGGGCGAGGCGGAGGCCGCGCCGGCCGGCCCTGGGGGTCCCCTGGCGCCGGCGCAGGTGATCTACACCTCGGGCTCGACGGGCCGGCCCAAGGGGGTGATGATCCCGCACCGGGGTCTGGTGCGGCTGGTGCGGGAGAGCGACCTGGTGAGGCTGGGACCGGAGGACCGGGTGGCCCAGGCGGCCAACACCTCGTTCGATCTGGCGAGCTGGGAGGTCTGGGGGGCGCTGGCCAACGGCGCCTGCCTGGTGGGGATTCCGCGCGAGGCGGTGCTCGCGCCGCGGGAGCTGGAGCGGGAGATGACGGCCCGGCGGATCACCGCCTGCCTGCTGACGACCTCGGTGTTCCACCAGGCGGCGCGGGAGGCTCCGGGGGCCTTCGGAGCGGTGCGGTTCGCGGCGTTCGCGGGGGAGGCGGCGGATCCGGCGGCGGTGGCGCGGGTGCTCGCGGCGGGGACGCCGGCGGGGGTGGTGAACGGGTACGGTCCGACGGAGAACGCGGTGCTCTCGACGTTCGCCCGGGTGCACCGCCTGGGCGGGGAGGCGCGGTCGGTGTCGATCGGCCGGTCGCTGGCGAACAGCACGGCCCGGGTGGTGGACCGGGGGCTGCGGGCGTTGCCCATGGGGGCGATCGGGGAGGTGGTGGTGGGAGGCGACGGCCTGGCCCTGGGGTATCGCGGGCGTCCGGCGGCGACGGCGGGGGTCTTCCTGCCCGACCCGTACGCGGAGGCCGGGGAGTCGGGGGCGCGCCTCTACCGGACGGGGGACCTGGCCCGGTGGGCTCGGGACGGGGCGCTGGAGTTCGTCGGGCGGATCGATCACCAGGTGAAGATCCGGGGGGTCCGGATCGAGATGGGGGAGGTGGAGGCGGCGGTGGCCGGGCACCCGGCGGTGGCGGCGGCGGTCGCCATGGTGCGCGAGGACCGGCCGGGGGAGCGCCGGCTGGTGGCCTACGTGGTGCTCCGGGAGGGGGCGGAGGTGGAGCCGGCGGAGCTGCGGGAGCACGCGGCGGGATCTCTGCTCGAGGCCATGGTGCCCACGGCCTTCGTGGTCCTGGAGCGCTTGCCGCTCAACCCCCACGGCAAGGTGGACCGGCGGGCGCTGCCCGCGCCGTCGGGCGAGGCGCGGGAGCTGGCCGGGGTCTACGTGGCGCCCCGGACCGAGCTCGAGCGGACGGTGGCCGAGTGCTTCGCCGAGATCCTGGGGCTCGAGCGGGTGGGTGCCCTGGACAGCTTCTTCCACCTGGGCGGCCACTCGCTGCTGGCGACCCGCCTCGCCTGGCGCCTGGGCCGGGCCGTGGGCCGCGAGGTGCCGTTGCGGCTGCTCTTCGAGCATCCGACGGTGGCCGAGCTCGCCCGCGCTCTCGACGCCCTGACACCGGAGCCGGAGGCGCCGATCGAGGGGATCCATCGGCTGGGGGGCGAGGGCCCCTTCCCCCTGTCGTTCGCCCAGCGGCGGCTCTGGTTCCTCGACCGGCTGAGCCCGGGCTCGGCGGAGTACCACGTGCCGGGAGGGCTCCGGCTGCGGGGCGAGCTGGTACCCCCCGCTCTCGCCGGCGCCCTGACCGGGATCGTCCGTCGCCACCGGGTGCTGCGGAGCCGGTTCGAGGAGCGGGACGGCGAGCCGGTCCAGGTGGTCGAAGAGGCGCGACCGGTGCCGTTGCCGGTGGTGGACCTCTCCCGGCTCGAGCCGCCAACCCGGGAGGCGGAGCTATCGAGGATCGGCCGGAGCGGTGCGCGGCGGCCCTTCGACCTCGCGAGGCCGCCTCTCCTGCGCGCCCGGCTGGTCCGCCTGGCGCCCGGTGAGCACGCCCTGCTCCTCGACCTGCACCACATCGTCTCGGACGGCTGGTCGATCGGGGTGCTGGCGGAGGAGGTCGGGGCGCTCTACGCCCGGCGCCTGGACGGGAAGGACGGGGAGGGAGCGGAGCTCGCCGCGCTGCCGATCCAGTACGCGGACTACGCGGCCTGGGAGCGGGGGCGGGAGCAGGGGGAGGGGCTGGAGGCGGAGCTCGCCGTCTGGCGCGAGCGCCTCGCGGGCCTCGAGCCCCTCGAGCTGCCGTCCGACCGTCCGCGGCCGCCGGAGCGGAGCGGCCGGGGCGAGCAGCTCCAGGTGGTGGTGCCGCCCGCGGTCACCGCGGCCGTGCGGCGCCTCGCCCGGGAGGAGGGAGCGACCCTCTTCGCCGTCCTCCTGGCGGTCTTCGAGGGGCTCGCCGGGCGCAGCTCGGGCCGGGAGGGGTTCGGCCTGGGCACGGCGGTGGCCCATCGGACGCGGGCCGAGACGGAGGGGCTGATCGGCTTCTTCGTCAACACCCTGGTGCTCCGGGGGGACCTGGGGGGGCGGCCCACGGTGCGGGAGCTGGTGGGCCGGACGCGCCGGGAGGTGCTCGAGGCCTTCGCGCACCAGGACGTGCCGTTCGAGCGGCTGGTGGAGGAGCTCGCGGTCGAGCGGGACGCGAGCCGCACGCCCCTGGTCCAGGTGCTCTTCGCCCTGCTCAACACGGCGCCGCGGCTCGAGCTGCCGGGGGTGTCGGTGGAGATGTTTG